>NZ_JBHYIG010000167.1:0-21678 GCF_042740015.1 Streptomyces sp. NPDC059037 | reverse complement strand
CCCCTGGGTTCAGGGGCGCCCGATGCCGTTTCTGTGTCTTCGGCCGCGGGTGCGTTGTGGCTTGTCGCGCAGTTCCCCGCGCCCCTTACGGGGCTACGGCTTGGCTCGGGATGGGTGGCAGGAAGTCTTCCGAAGGTGCCTTCGCGTGCACCTCGGCCCGCGGTGAGCGGGTCAGTACGACCACCCCGTACGCCGCCAGGGCCGCACCCCCCGCCGCGAGGAACAGTCCCGCCACGCCGCCCTGCAGGCGTTCGCCGAGCAGGGTGAGGCCGATGGCCGCGGCGGCCAGGGGGTTGGCCAGGGTGACGACGGCGAGCGGTGCGCCCAGGCCCCCGCGGTAGGCGGTCTGGGAGAGGAAGAGGCCGCCCACGGCGAACGCGGCGACGAGCAGCGCCACGACGATCACCTGCGGGCTGAACAGCGGCCCCGAGTGGTCCGTCGCGGCGACCGTCACGGTCTGGGTCAGCGCCGACGCGACGCCCGACGCGAACCCGGAAGCGGTCGCGTGCCGCAGCCCCGGCCGGGTGCCCGGCCGTGAGAGCACCCCGATGACCGCCATGGTGACGCCCGCGACGGCCAGCGCCTCCGGCAGCTTCAGGGTGTCGTCGGGGGCGGGCCCGGACGCGGTCAGGAGCAGCGCGCCGAGCCCGATGAGCGTGAGCCCCGTGCCGCGCCACTCCAGGCGGGTGACCCGCCGCCCCGCGAGCCGCGCGCCCAGCGGCACGGCCGCGACCAGCGTGAGCGCGCCGAGCGGCTGCACCAGGGTGAGCGGCCCGTACTTCAGGGCCGCCACGTGAAGGAGTGCCGCGGACGCGTTGAGCCCGACCGACGACCACCAGGGGCCGCTTGCCAGCAGGCGCAGCCCGCCGTTGCCGCTGTCCGCGATGCGCGACGCGAGCCGCTCCTGGGCCACGGCGGCGGTGGCGTACGCGGCCGCGGAGATGAGCGAGAGCGCGACGGCGACGAGTGTGGCGTTCACCGCCCGGCCCCCGAGGCGGCCGGCTCACGCGCGGGTGCGTGCCGTCGTACGACCAGCGAGCGCCCGGGAACCGGCAGCCTGATCACGGCGAGCGCGATCCCGAGGAGCGCGGTCGCCGCGAAGGCGTCGAGCCAGTAGTGATTGGCGGTCCCGACGACCACGAGCAGGGTGATCAGCGGATGCAGCAGCCACAGCCACCGCCACCGCGACGACGTCGCGGCGATCAGACCGACGGCGAGCATCAGCGCCCACCCGAAGTGCAGGGACGGCATCGCCGCGAACTGGTTGGCCATCGAGTCCGTCTGCGGGGCCGCGCCGTACACCGTCGGCCCGTACACCTGTCCGGTGTCCACGAGCCCCGCCGCGTCCAGCATCCGGGGCGGCGCGAGCGGGAAGGCGAGGTGCAGCACGAGCGCGGCCGCGGTCAGCGCGGCGAGCACACGCCGGCTCCATACGTAGTGCCGGGGCCGCCGCAGATAGAGCCAGACCAGGAACAGCGCGGTCGCCGGGAAGTGCACGGTCGCGTAGTAGGTGTTCGCGATGTGCACCAGGGTGTCGCTGCCGAGCAGCACGTCCTGGACGGCGCCCTCGCCGGGCAGCCGCAGGGTGCGCTCGGCGTCCCAGACGTGATGCGCGTTGCGGAAGGCCTCACCGGTGTGACCGTTGGCCAGCTGCCTGCCGAATTTGTAGACGAGAAAGAGTCCTACGACGAGGAGGAGCTCGCGGACGAGGGGCGGTCGGGCAGATGTGTCCGGCTCCCGGACGGCTATGTCCGGTTCCCTTTCGGCAGGCTCGGTTCGGGATTCCATCCCCCGGCCCCTTTACGTGATGACTGGGTGGTGCGGGTAGTGCGTGAGGGATCGCCCCACACATCGATACGCCAGTGTACCGATACGGGAGTGTACCGATACGAACCTGTACCGGTACACTGGCGTATCGGAAGGGTCGATGAAGCCGCAGGCCGGTGAAGACGCCGCATCGAGGAGAAGAGTCATGACGTCGCGGGACCAGGCAGCAGACACAGCGACAGCGGACCCCGGGGGCTCGCCGCGCCGCTCCAAGATCACGCCCGAGCGTGAGCAGGAGTTCTACGACGCCGTCCTCGACCAGCTCCGTGAGTGTGGCTACGACGCCGTGACCATGGAGGGCGTGGCCGCGACCACCCGCTGCAGCAAGTCCACGCTCTACCGCCAGTGGAAGACCAAGCCCCAGTTCGTGGCCGCCGCGCTGCGCGCGAACCGCTGCGTCCGTTTCGCGGGCATCGACACCGGCACGCTCGCGGGTGACCTGCGAGAGGCGGCGCGGGCCGCGGGGGAGTGGTCGAGCCGCGACTCGATGCTGGTGATGGCGCTCAGCCACGCGGTCCTGCAGGACGAGGACCTGCGCGACGCGCTGCGGGAAGCGCTGGTCGAGCCCGAGACCCAGGCCCTGGACGAGCTGGTCGCCCGCGGCGTGGCACGGGGCGAGATCGACGCGGACCACCCCGCGACGCGGTTCATCACGGCCCAGCTCATCGGCGTGGTCCGGGCCCGCCCGATGCTGGAGGGCAAGTACGCGGACGAGGAGTATCTGGCGCGCTTCGTGGAGGCGTGCGTGCTCCCCGCCCTGGGTCTCACCGACCCCGACTGATCGTGGACCGGGGCCCGACGGATGACGGGCCCCGATCTGCCTGCGCCGCGCCACACCGTGGGGACGGGGGTGGCGTGGCTCCGCCGGGGCGGTGCCCCGCGCGTCACACTTCCTGGCCGCTGCCGCCTCCACCGCCGGGCGCGGCCTTGATCCCCTTGGTGATCTCGTCCATCACGGTCAGCTTCGGGGACTTCTCGTTGACGTCGATGCCGAAGCGCACGATGACGATCGTGGACTTGTCGGTGGGCGAGGGGAACGCGAGCGACTGGACGTACCCGTCGTCGCTCTTCTCCGTGACCGCCTTCCAGCGGACGAGATAGCCCTTCTGGCCCGCGACGGTGACGGCCTTCGAGGCCAGCTCCTTGTGCGAGGTGACCTTTCCGTAGGTCTTTCCGCCGTACGACTCCTTGGCGTTCACGGCGATGTCGGCCTTCGCGGCCGCCTCCGCCGTCTTGGCCTCGACCTTGAACCGCTCGGCGGGCCCCGAGTACGCGCCGCCCCGGCTGCAGGTCTTGGAGGTATCCCTGGGGCAGGGGTAGGGCCCCGTCGTCACCGAGGCACCGCCGCCCGCGGCGACGCCGGTCCAGCCGTCGGGCACAGGAAGGCTGATGCCGCTGATGATGTCGGTGGCGTACCCCTCCTCACTGGGCGGCGCGGCGGACGGCCCGCCCGGGGGCTGAGACGACTCCGGGGCCCGCGGCTCCTGGGGCGTGCCGGGTTCCGAAGGGGCCGCCGGGGAGGGCGACTTGGCGACGCTTTCACTGCCCCCGCCGCCGTCGTCATCGGAGGTGAGGAAGTACACGCCGCCGCCTATGCCCGCGAGCACGACGACGGCGATGCCTATGGCTATGGCTGTGCGGAGGCCGCGGCGGGGGCCGACCGGGTACGCGGGATAGCTCGGATACCCGGGGGCGGCGGGCGGATACCCCGCAGGTGCCGCGGGCGGAGCACCACCAAACCCGGCGGCGGCTCCCACCGCCCGTACCTGGTCCGTCCATACGTTTCCGTCCCACCAACGCTCGGTGCGGGGACCGTCAGCTGACTGTCCGGGGTCGGGGTACCAGCCGGGAGGGGTTACCTGGGTCATGGGCGTCAGGGTATGAGGGTTTGGTTAGAGGGGGATGAGAGGGGTCGGGCCGGGGGCCTTGGACGGGGCTACTGGTCGGCGTTGAGGCGGGACTTGGCGGCTTCGGCCGGGGCACCGGCGTGGTCGTAGGCTTCGGCGGACCGGAGCCAGGTCGCGCGGGCCAGGTCGGGATGTTCGGCGGCCTCGTGGGCGCGAGCGAGTTCCGTCAGGGACTGGCCCGCGCCGTACCAGTCATCGAGCTCCTGGCAGATGTCCACGGCATGGCCGAGTGCTTCGATGGCTTCGTCCGTCCGGCCGGCAGCCGTCAGCGCGCCGCCGAGATTGTGCCAGGCGATGCCCTGGCTGCGACGGCCGCCGACGGCCTGGAGCAGATGGAGGGCGCCGGTGTGGGCTTCAATGGCATCCTCGCTCCGGCCGACTGCCCCCAGCGCGATGCCGAGGTTGTCCCAGGCGCTGCCCTCACCCTCGCGGTAGCCGCTGCCACGGTACAGGTGGCGGGCGAGGGTGTGTGCCTCGATGGCTTCGTCCAGCCGTCCCAGGTCTACCAGCGAGCCGCCCAGGTGGTTCAACGCCCGGGCCTCGCCGCCGGTATCGCCAGTTGCCCGGCACAAGTCGCGAGCACGTGTGGCGGCGTCGATGGCTTCCTCCGTGCGCCCCAATTCGTCCAATGCAGAACTGAGGTTGGTCCACGCATCAGCTTCGTTGGCTGTGTCACCCGTGCGTTTGGTGGCCCGCTGAGCGACCCGGCTGACAGTGATCAGATCCTCGAAGTACCGCCGCTGGTCCAGGTAGTTCCACAGGGTCAGCGCGAGGCTGCTGGCCGTCGGTGCGTGCGGGTCGTCCTCGGCCCACTGCGTGGCTGCCACGAGATTCGCCCGCTCCGTGTCCAGCCATTCCAAGGCCTCTGCACGCCCTTCGAACAGTCCCGGAGCAAGGTCCCTCGAGGGCCGAAACTGGTCGTCGGCGGCATCCACCCACCGCAGGTAGAAGTCCAGGAGCCGTCCTCGAGCGGCCTGCGCATCTTGTGGCAACCCCGCGTCCCCGGCGCCGATCCGCACTCCGTACGCCCGTACCAAGTCATGCAGCCGCCATCGCAGGGCACCCGACTCCGCCCCGGCCACAGCCGTGACGAAGTGGGCGGCGGCCAGATCCTCCAGTAGACCGAAGACAGAGTCGGGAGACACATCGGCCAACGCCGCGGCCGCGTCGGTGCCCACTTCCGCCGTCGGAGCCAGCGCCAGCATCCGCAGCAGCCGGGCCTGCGGACCCGGAAGCCGCGCGTACGACACATCAAAGACCGGACGCAGCGCGAGTATGTCGGTCGGATCGGCGGCGTCCAGGATGTCGACGACCAGCGAGGCAATGCTGCGATACCGCCGCTTCCGCAGCATCGAGGCGGCGATCTGAAGGGCCAGGGGATGGTGGCCGCACACGACGGCGAGCTCGCGCAGCGCGTCCGGCTCACGCGCCGGACGGTCGTCACGGTCGTCGCTCAGGCGCAGTGCGAGGGTCAGCAGATCGGCGGCGGCCTCAGGGGAGAGTGTGTCCAGATCGATCAGCCGGGCGGAAAGGTCGGTCAGCCGGTCGCGCGAGGTGACAAGGACGCGATGCTGTCCCGCTCCCGCTCCGGGCAGTAGTCCGGTGATCTGTGCCGGGTCGGAAGCGTTGTCCAGCACGAGCAGCATCGGTTGCTGTTCCTTGGCCAGGAGCGTTCGGTACAACGCGTACTGCGTGGTCGTCGTCTGCGGAAGCCGCGCGCCACGTACGCCCAACGCGTCGAGAAGCGCAAGCACCGCCTGATCCGCGGTGACCGGATTGTCGTCGTACCCGCGAAGGTCGACGAAGAGCGTGCCGCCGGGGAACCACCCTTCGGCGTCGGCCAGTTGGGCCGCGTACAGGGCGAGCGACGTCTTCCCGATGCCGCCGAGGCCGGAGACGGCGCAGATGACGACGGGAAGGCCCGTGTCCACACCGGCCGGGTCGAGCACCGGAAGCAGCCGCTCCAAGTCGCCGTCCCTGCCGGTGAATCCGGCGGGCGGCGCGGGCAGCGAGGCAGTGGCGATCGGAACCGGCCCGTGGTGGTGGTTGTGCTGGTGCAGGCCGCCCTCGACCTTGCCTATGACGCTGTCGTTGAAGGTCCCGCCCCCGAAGTCGGTGTGATCGCCGCTGTGTGCCGTGGTCATGGGGTCACGCACCACCCGGTCCGTTCACGATCTTCCCGGTCACGGGCCCGTGAAAGGTGCCGTGGCTGAAGTCGATGTGGTCACCGCCGTACTGCCGAGGGGGCGAGGCCTCGCCGGGTGGGAGGCCTGGGGCCCGAGGGGTCACCATCTCGCGGACGACCGCTACGGCCGCCGCCGCCGCGTTGCCCGCGGCCAGCCCCTGGCTCCCCGAGGCGTCGCACACGGCCTTGTCGGGATTGGCCTTGTCGCTGATCCCGCGGATGATCAGCGCCCCCAACTCCCCGGTGAGATGCGCCGCGTGAGCGACGCCGCTGCCCTCCATCTCGATGGCGACGGCGTCGTTGTAATGGGTCCGCAGATGCTGGGCGATCGCCGATGACGCGTCGGCGAGGACCACGTCCCCCACGGCGATCGGCTTGAAGCGCGCCCTGCCGCGCAGCGCTTCCCGCGCCGTCTGATCAAGGTCGTGCGGCGCCCGCCATGCCTCAGGGCGCACGAGGAAACCCTCCGGGGTCTGCTTGCCGCCGTGGATGCCGTACACCTTGGTCGCGACGACGACATCCCCGATCTCGATGTCGTCCTTCAGGCCGCCCGCCACGCCCACGAAGAGCACCGCCCGCGGCTCCAGCCACGTGGCCACACGCTCGGTGAGCGCGGCCGCGGTCAGCGTCCCCTCGCCGATCTCCGACAGGGCGATGTGCCAAGGGCTTCCGGGCAGCGGCCCGCGCACCGCACGGGTGCCGAAGCGCGGGTGGACGAGCTTCTCGACCTGGGGGAGATGGCTCCGCACGGCGGCGTACTCCAGCGGGAGCGCGGTGAGCACGGCCACGGTGGGTGGTGTCTGCGGCATGTGCCTAAAGTACTGCCGTTCAAGGCGCGGGGGACCCAGGACGTGGTGACGGCGCGTGTCCACAAGTGCCCCTGCCGCTCAGCGAGTTGCCCCATCCACCACCAGTCGCACCGGCCCCACGGAGACCGCATCGGGAAGGCGCAGGCCGCGCCGTCCCGGAGTGATCGAACCCAGTACGCTCGCGTGCCGCGCTCCCGTGCTCCGCGGAACCGTCCCGGCAAGCCCGTGCGCGGTCAGGAAGCCAAGGACGGCGAAGGCGTACGCCTCCTTCGCTGCGGACGGCAGACCGAGCTCGTCGGAGGTGCGCACGGGGATGTCGCCCAACTCGGCCCGCAGGAACGCCATCAGCGTCGGATTGCGTGTGCCGCCGCCGGAGGCGATGACCTCGGAGGCGCCGGCCGAACGCACGGCGTCGGCGACCGTGCGAGCGGTCAGCAGGGTGAGGGTCGCGACGACGTCCTCGGGGGTGAGCGCCTCGTACCCGGAGAGCGCCGCCCGCAGATAGGGCAGATGGAAGAGCTCCTTGCCGGTGGTCTTCGGGGCGGTCCTGGCGTAGTAGGGCTCGGCGAGCAGCTCGGCCAGGAGCTTCTCGTCGACCGTGCCGCGCGCGGCCATCTCGCCGTCGAGGTCGCAGCCGAGCCGCTCCCGCGTGAGGTCGCGCACCGCCGCGTCGATGAGGGCGTTGGCGGGTCCCGTGTCGAACGCGGTGCCGTCCGGGGCGGTGATGTTGGCGATGCCGCCCAGGTTCAGCGCGGTGGGGGCGCCCGGCCGGCCGCGCAGCCACATCTGGTCGACGAGGCCGACCAGGGGTGCGCCCTGGCCGCCCGCGGCGATGTCGCGGGGGCGGAAGTCGGCGACCACGGGGAGCCCGGTGGCCTCGGCGATCCATGCGGGCTGCCCGATCTGCAGCGTGCCGTGCACCCGGCCTTCCTCGACCCAGTGGTAGACGGTCTGGCCGTGCGATGCGACCAACTCGGCCTGTCCGTCGCACAGTTCGCGGTCCGCCTCGGCCGCGGCGGCGGCGAACGCCTGGCCGATGCGGGTGTCCAGGCGGCAGACCTCCGCCAGCGTGGTCGCGGCGGGCGGTAGCGCCGCGGCGAGCGCCGCCCGCAGCGCCTCGTCATAGCCGCGCGTGATGAGCCCCAGCGGGGTGAGCACCAGACGATCGCCTTCGATCGTCAGGTCGGCCGCAGCGGCGTCGATGGCGTCGTACGAAGTCCCCGACATCAGCCCGATTACGCGCACGTGCTGCCCCTCTCGCTCTCCTCACCAGTGCGTTTCACCAGCGCGTTTGATCATCGCAGCGTGACGCGGTGTGCGCACTCGTACGTACGATCCAGTTCGGCGGACCGGGCGTGGCGCCTTGCCCCGTCCGCCGAGGACGCGGCGATCCGCGCACGGGGCAGCGGTGCGCGAACCTGGCCTGTCATCCCACGTCGGCGGCCGGATCTCACCCGTCCGAGGCCAGCACCCGTGCCCGGCACGTGGCGGGATCGCCCCACGCGGTGCGCAGCGCACGGGCCTTGGTCAGCCACAGGGAGAGGTCGTACTCCGCCGTGTAGCCGATCGCTCCGTGGAGTTGGAGTGCCGCGCGGGCGGCGGCGTACGCGGCTTCGCCCGTCGCGACCTTCGCGGCGGCCACATCGGCGGTGTCCATCGTCAGCGCCGCGCCGTACAGCAGCGGGCGGGCGAATTCGAGGCCTGTCAGGACGTCGGCGAGGCGGTGCTTGACGGCCTGGAAGCCGCCGATCGGTGTGCCGAACTGGGTGCGCTGCTTGACGTACGCGACGGTCTTGTCGAGCAGCGCAAGGCCTGTGCCGAGCGCCTGCGCGGCCGTGGCGAGCGATGCCCAGTCCGCCGCGTGGCGGGCGGCGGCGGTCACCGAGGGGCCCGATGCGAGGAGTTCACCGGTGGGGTGGAGGCGGGCGAGGCGGCGTGCCGGGTCCAAGGAGCGGCCCACGCGCGCGTGCCCGGACGCGCGGCGCAGTTCTCCCTCCGTGACGATCAGCGGCAGCGTCGCCGCGTCCGCGTCCAGCGCGAAAGGACCGCCCTCGGGGAGCGTGAGCGTCGCCATGGCGTCTCCCGAGGCCAGGGGCGGAAGCAGCCGCTTGGCAGGCTCCGCGTCACCGAGGTCGGCGAGACGGGCGAGGAGCGCGGCCGCCGCCACCGTCTCGACCACCGGCCCTGGCACGGCATGACGGCCCAGCTCGACGAAGGCCACGGCCACTTCCACCGGGAGCGGGCCCAGCCCCTCGTACTCCTCGGGGGCGGCGAGCGCGAACACGCCCGCGTCCGCGAGCCGCCCCCACACGGCGCGCCCCGGCGCGTGGTCCCCGGCGGCCCAGGCCCGGGCGGCCGCCGGTGTGCCGGCCGCCGTCAGCATCGCGTCCAGCGAGCGCGCGAACTCGCGCTGCTCGGCGTCGAGGAGGAACCTCATCAGCGGCGTCCCTTCGGCAGACCGAGCAGCCGCTCGGCGATGATGTCGCGCTGGATCTCGTTCGTGCCCGCGTAGATCGGCCCGGCGAGCGAGAAGACGTATCCCTCGGCCCACTCGCCGCCGTCGGCCGCCTCGCCCTCCGTCAACTCGCCCTCCGCGCCCAGGAGATCGAGCGCCGTCTCGTGCAGCGCGATGTCGTACTCGGACCAGAAGACCTTGTTCAGGCTCGACTCGGCGCCGATCGTCTCGCCCGCCGCGAAGCGCGAGGCGTTGGCCCACGTGAAGAGCTGGTACGCGCGGGCGCCGATCACGGCGTCGGCCACCCGGTCGCGCAGCGCCGTGTCCGCCGGGTCGCCGTGCGCGCGCCACTCCCGCACCAGGCGCTCGGCCGATGCGACGAAGCGGCCGGGGGAGCGCAGCGTCAGACCCCGTTCGTTGCCGGTCGTCGACATGGCGATGCGCCAGCCCTGGCCGGGCTCACCGATCACATCCTCGTCCGGTACGAAGACGTCGTCGAGGAAGAGCTCGGCGAACGCGGGCTTGCCGTCGAGGCGGCCGATGGGGCGGACGGTCACGCCGTCCGCGTCGAGCGGGAACATCAGATACGTCAGGCCCCGGTGCGGCTTGCCCTCTTCGGTCCCGGACGGATCGCTGCGGAACAGGCCGAACGCGCGGTCGGCGAACGCGGCCCGCGACGACCAGGTCTTCTGCCCGCTGATCAGCCAACCGCCGTCCGTGCGGCGGGCGGTGGAGCGCAGTGACGCGAGGTCCGAGCCGGACTCGGGCTCCGACCAGGCCTGCGCCCAGATCACCTCGCCGCTCGCCATCGGCGGCAGGATCCGCGCGCGCTGCTCGGCCGTGCCGAAGTCGAAAAGGGTCGGCGCGAGGAGGTTGATGCCGTTCTGCGAGACCCGGCCGGGGCCGCCCGCCGCGAAGTACTCCTCCTCGAAGATCAGCCACTTGACGATGCCGACGCCCTGCCCGCCGTACTCCCCGGGCCAGGAGACCACCGACCAGCGGTCGGCCGCGAGCTCATGCTCCCAGGCGCGGTGCGCGGCGAAGCCCTCCGCCGTCTCCAGTGACGGCAGTGGCTCGGCCGGCACGTGCGCGTCGAGCCAGGCGCGTGCCCGCTGCCTGAAATCCCCTTCTCCGGCGGTGAAGTCGAGGTCCATCAGTGGCCCACCTCTTCGGTTCCTCTTCGGTTCTGCGGTCGGTTCTTTCCCGGCTCTTTCCCGGCACTCTTCCCTAACAAGTGTTTGGTAGATTACCTTGAAGGGAGTCAGCCGTCGAGAGCGAACCGTCGAGAGTGAAGAAGGGGGCCGCGCATGGACGCGCCCGAATACGTGCCGGGACACGGTCTGCTCGCGGGCCGCACGGCCGTCATCACCGCCGCGGCAGGAGCCGGCATCGGCGGAGCCACCGCGCGCCGTTTCCTGGAGGAGGGCGCGCGCATCGTCATCGGCGACGCCCACCCGCGCCGCACGAAGGAGTCGGTGGAAGCGCTCGCCGGGGAGTTCGGCGCCGACCGCGTCGACGGCGCGCCCTGCGACGTCACGGACGAGGCCCAAGTGCAGGCCCTCTACGACCTGGCCGAGCAGCGTCACGGCGGTCTGGACGTCGTCGTGAACAACGCGGGGCTCGGGGGCACCGCCGAGCTGACCGAGATGACCGACGAGCAGTGGGACAAGGTCATCGACGTGACGTTGAACGGCACCTTCCGCTCCACCCGGGCCGCCCTGCGCCGCATGCGGGCCGCCGACCGGGGCGGCGTGATCGTGAACAACGCGTCGGTGCTCGGCTGGCGCGCCCAGGCGGGCCAGGCGCACTACGCCGCGGCGAAGGCCGGCGTCATGGCGCTCACCCGCTGCGCCGCCGTCGAGGCCGCTCCCCATGGGATCCGTATCAATGCCGTCTCGCCCAGCCTCGCCGTGCACCCCCACCTCGCGAAGGTCACCTCCCCCGAGCTGCTGGAAGAGCTCACCGCGCGCGAGGCGTTCGGGCGGTATGCCGAGCCCTGGGAGATAGCCAACGTCATCGTCTTCCTGGCCAGTGAGTACTCCTCGTACATGACGGGGGAGACGGTCTCGGTCAGCAATCAGCACGCCTAGGCGGAGAATGACCGTGTGTCGAAACCGAAGCAGAGCAGCACCACAACACCGAAGCAGAGCAGCACTACAAAGAAGCAAGGCAGCACCACCAAGAAGAAGGCCCCGGTGAGCCCCTCACCCGAGCGCCGAGGCGAGCTCCTCGCGATCGCCGCCGACGTCTTCGCCGAACAGGGCTACAACGCGACCACGGTCCGCAAGATCGCGGACGCCGCCGGCATGCTCGCCGGCAGCCTCTACTACCACTTCGACTCCAAGGAGTCGATGCTCGAAGAGATCCTCTCCACCTTCCTCACCGAGCTGTGGGATGGATACGACACCGTCCTCCAGTCGCAGCTCGGCCCCCGCGAGACGCTCGAGGCGCTCGTCACCGAGTCCTTCCGGGAGATCGACCGGCATCGCGCCGCCGTCGCCATCTACCAGAAGGAGTCCAAGCAGCTGGTCGCGCAGGAACGCTTCCAGTACCTGGCCGACTCGCAGCAGCGCTTCGAGAAGGCATGGCTGACGACGCTTGAGCGGGGCGTCGCGGAGCACGTCTTCCGCGACGACCTGGACATCCGGCTCGCCTACCGCTTCGTGCGCGACACCGTCTGGGTCGCCGCGTCCTGGTACCGCCCCGGCGGAGGCCACAGCCCCGAGGAGATCGCCCGCCAGTACCTCTCGATGGTCCTGGACGGCATCTCCGTACGCACCTGAGCGCTCCGCTGGAAGACCGGTGCCTGATCTGCGGGCCGCATGTGGCTGGTCGCTCCCCCAAATTCTCGGCTTCGCTCGAACAGGGGGGACCCCCTTCGCGGCGGAGCCGCACATGTCACAGCCCCGCGCCCCTTCGGGGCACGGAACCGCACCGCACTTCGACAAGACCGCTCAGAGCGCGCGCCGTCGACCGACGGCCGCACCGACCGAGGAGCACGAGGAGTACGCAGTCATGGCCGAGGCCTACATCGTCGAAGCGGTCCGCACCCCCGTCGGCAGGCGCAAGGGAGGCCTCTCGGCCGTCCACCCCGCCGACCTGGGAGCCCATGCCCTGAAGGCACTCGTCGAGCGCACGGGCGTCGACCCGGCCGCCGTCGAGGACGTCGTCTTCGGCTGCCTGGACACGGTCGGCCCGCAGGCGGGCGACATCGCCCGCACCAGCTGGCTCGCGGCCGGACTGCCCGAAGAGGTGCCCGGCGTGACGATCGACCGGCAGTGCGGCTCCTCGCAGCAGGCCGTGCACTTCGCGGCACAGGGCGTCCTGTCCGGCACCCAGGACCTCGTCGTCGCCGGCGGCACGCAGAACATGTCGATGATCCCCATCGCCTTCGCGTCCCGGCAGGCCGCCGAGCCGCTCGGCCTCACCGAAGGCCCGTACGCGGGCAGCGAGGGCTGGCGCGCCCGCTACGGCGACCGGCCCGTCAACCAGTTCCACGGCGCCCAGCTGATCGCCGAGAAGTGGGGCATATCCCGCCGCGACATGGAGGAGTTCGCGCTCCGCTCGCACCAGCGGGCGATCCGCGCGATCGACGAGGGCCGCTTCGACCGCGAACTCGTCGCCCATGGAGAGGTGACCACCGACGAGGGCCCGCGCCGTGACACGACCCTGGAGAAGATGGCGGGCCTCAAGCCCGTCCTGGACGACGGCACGATCACCGCCGCCTGCTCCTCGCAGGTCTCGGACGGCGCGGCCGCCATGCTCATCGCCGGCGAACGGGCCGTGCGGGACCACGGGTTGACGCCCCGGGCCCGTATCCACCACCTCTCGGTGCGCGGCGAGGACCCCATCCGCATGCTGTCCGCGCCGATCCCCGCCACGGCGTACGCGCTCAAGAAGACCGGCATGAGCATCGACGACATCGACCTCGTCGAGATCAATGAAGCGTTCGCGCCGGTCGTCCTCGCCTGGTTGAAGGAGACCGGGGCCGACCCGGACAAGGTCAATGTCAACGGCGGCGCGATAGCCCTCGGCCACCCCCTCGGTGCGACGGGCGTCAAACTGATGACGACACTCCTGCACGAACTGGAGCGAACCGGCGGCCGGTTCGGGCTCCAGACCATGTGCGAAGGCGGCGGCCAGGCGAACGTGACGATCATCGAACGGCTCTGACGGCGTCCAGCCCCGGCCCGACTCTCACCCCTTGCGGCGGTAGCTGCCCGGACCCCGCACCGAGAGACCCACTACCCCGCTAGTCTCGAGGTCTGTACGTCGATTGAGCGACCTCAGGAGGTAGCGCGATGACGCAGGGACGGCCCGGAGGAGCCAACTGGGCCCCGCTGTGGGAGCGCGACGCGGAACTCGCGGCGGCCGCACGTGCCGTGGACGAGCTGTGCTCCGACTCGATGACGGCCGGCGGACTGCTCGTCTTCCGCGGTGAGGCGGGCATCGGCAAGACGGCACTGCTGACCGAGGTGCGCCGGATCGCGGAGGGACGGGCCACGGTCTGGACCGCGCGCGGCGGCGAGACCGTCACCTCCGTCCCCTTCAACGTCGTACGACAACTGCTGCAGCCGGCGCTTGTCTCCCTCACGCCCGACGAGGCCCGGGAGTATCTCGGCGACTGGTACGAGATCGCGGGCCCCGCGCTCGGCATAGCCGAGCCGGGCGGCGTCCAGGCCGACCCGCAGGGCGTGTGCGACGGCCTGGTCGAGGCGGTCGCACGCCTGGCGGGACTGCACTGGCCGCTGGTCCTGATCATCGACGACGCGCACTGGGCCGACCAGGAGACCCTGCACTGGCTGGCCGCGTTCTCCCAGCGCCTCGCCGAACTGCCGGTCCTCGTCGTGGTCGCCCACCGGCCGGACGAGGCCAGGGGCGACAGCGCACGCCACCACGCGGCGGTCGGCGCGGCCTCCGGTCCCTCGACCGTGCTGCAGGCGCTCACCCCCGAGGCCGCGGCCGGACTCACCCGCGCCACCCTCGGCGAGCACGCCGACGCCCCGTTCTGCCGCGAGGTCTGGGCGGTCACCGGCGGCAATCCGTACGAGTCCGTGGAACTGCTCGCCAAGGTGCAGGACAGCGAGCTCGAACCGGTCGAGGGCTCCGCGGACGAGCTGCGCGCCCTGAACCGATCGGCGCGCGGCCGTGGCCTCGTCGCCCGTCTCGAAGGCCTCGGCACGGACGTCACACGGTTCGCGTGGGCGGCCGCGATCCTCGGCGAGGCGATCCCCCTCGACCTGGCCGCCTCGCTCGCCGGGATGACGCGCGAGTCGGCCCAGCGGTGCGCGGAGCGACTGCGCACGGCCCGCATCCTGCTCGGCGACGACCAGGGCATGGAGTTCGTCCACCCGCTGATCGCCAGCACCGTCTACCGCTCGATCCCGCCCGCGACGCGCACCGCGATGCACGGCCAGGCAGCCTGGGCCGTCACGCTGTCGGGGCGTGGCGCCGCGGCCGCCTCCCGGCACCTCCTCGAAGTCCACCCGGACGACGACCCCGAACTGGTCGAGCAGTTGCGCCACGCCGCGGCCGAGCATCTCGCGGTCGGCGCGCCGGACGCCGCCCGCCGCTGTCTTGAGCGGGCCCTGCGGGAACCGCCGCTGCCCGAGAACCACGCGCGCGTGCTCTACGAACTGGGCTGCGCCACCCTGCTCACCTCGCCCGCCACCACCATCCGCCATCTCCGTGAGGCGCTCCACACGCCGGGGCTCGACCGCACGCTGAGAGTGGACGCGGTCTGCCGGCTGTCCCAAGCCCTGGTGCACAACGACCAGTTGGAGGAGGCGCTGCGCGTCGTCGACGCCGAGGCCGCGCGCCTCGAACCGGGCCCCGACCGGATGCGGCTGCAGGGCGTCCACTACATGTGGGAGGGCATCCACGCAGGCGAGGAGGACGCGACGGGCCGCTCACGCCGCCTTGCCGCACTCGCCGGACCGCTGCCCGGACGCGACAACTCCGAGCGCGCCCTGCTGATCCTGCGCGCCTTCGACGCCATGACCCGTGGGGAGAACGCGGAGGAGATCGTCGAACTCTGCGACCGCGCCCTGGTCAACGGCCGGCTCGCACCCGGCCTCGGCTGGACCGACACCGAGTGGGGCTTCGAGCTCCTGATGATGCTGGGCAGCGCCTACATCTTCACCGACCGGCTCGACCGCGCCGAGAGCCTCTTCGCCGAGGCGGTCCGCGCCTATGAGACCGCGGGCTGGAGCGGCGGCCACCTGGCGCTCGCCAAGGCCTGGGTCGGTCTGGTGCACCGCAGGCGCGGACGCCTCAAGGAGGCGGAGGCCTCGCTGCGGGACAGCCTGCGCCTCGCCGACCGGGTCGGCAGCGGTCTGCCGATGCACTGGGACGCCGCGTGCATGCTCATCGACACGCTGCTCGCACGCGGCAAGGTCGACGAGGCACATGAAGTCGCCGAACGCTATGGCATCGCGCCGCCCTACCCGTCCACCATCTTCGTGCCCGACATCCACTCCGTACGCGGCCGTCTGCTGATCGCCGTGGGGCGGCGGACCGAAGGCGTCAACGAACTGGAGGTCGCCGCGAAGGCGTCGAACGCACGCGGCCGCTACAACACGATCGTCGCGCCCTGGGCACACGATCTGGCCCGCGCGCTGGCCTCGGACGATCCGCGGCGGGCCGCCGAACTGGCCGCGGACGCGCGGGTCCAGGCGGAGCTGTTCGGCACGGAGACGGCGATCGGGGAGGCGCTGCGGTGCGCGGCGTCCCTGGAGAGCGGGCAGCGGGCGGTCGATCTGTACGCGCGAGCGGTCGCCTGCCTGGAGGCTTCGCCGTGCGCGTACGAACATGCGGTGGCCCGGGTCGAGTACGGGATCGCGGCGGGAGCCGCCAGTGAGCTGGCGCGGGGGCTTGCCCTGGCCGACGCGTGCGGGGCGGACGGTCTGGTCGCCCGGGCGCGGGCGTCGCTGGCGGTGGCCGGGGTGTGAGCGGCCGGTGGCCACGGATCGCCGTGGACCACCGGCTCCGCCGGGCTCGTCCTCAGACGCCGGACGGGCTCAGACGTCCCAGGTGTCCCGTCACCTCCGCTGCCTCGTCCATGATGCGCGCGATCAACTCCTTGCACGAGGGCAGGTCTTCGATGAGCCCTGCCACCTGCCCGGAGGCCATGACGCCCGCCTCCGGGTGGCCGTCCACCATGGCTGTCCTCAGCATCATCGGCGTATTCGCCGCCAACAGGATCTGGCTCCACGTCAGATCCTTGCCGTGCCGCATCGTCAGGCCGTCCCGGGCCATCTCCCGCCAGCCCATCCCGGACAGCTTGCGGAACGCCGCCGCATGGCGCACCGCCCGCGTGAGGGACGACAGACGGCCGGACTTCTCGAGGGCGGCCACCAGGTCCGTGCGCAGCATGCGATGGGGGAGGCCGTCCACCCGGGTCGTCACCGTGACGTCCTTGACCGATGCCGCCAAGTAGCGAGCCTTCACCGCGTCCGGGACCGTCGAGTCCGAGGTAAGGAGGAAGCGCGTGCCCATCGCGACACCCGCCGCGCCGTACGCGAGCGCGGCGACGAGCCCTCGTCCGTCGTAGAAGCCACCCGCGGCGATCACCGGGATGTCCACCGCGTCCACGACCTGCGGCAGCAGCACCGTGGACGCCACTTCCCCGGTGTGCCCGCCGCCCTCGCCGCCCTGCACCACGACCGCGTCCGCGCCCCACGCGGCGACCTTCTCCGCGTGCCGCCGCGCGCCGATGGACGGGATGACGACGACGTCGGCGTCCTTCAGCTCGGCGATCAGTTCCTTCGACGGTGCCAGGGCGAAGGACGCGACCCGTACCCCTTCCTCGACGATGATGCGTACGCGGTCCCGCGCGTCGGCCGCGTCGGCGCGCAGGTTGACCCCGAACGGCTCGTCCGTACGGGACTTGACCTCCTGGACGGCGGAGCGCAGCTGGTCGACGGTCATCGTGGCGGAGGCCAGGATGCCCAGGGCGCCCGCGTTCGCCGTCGCGGAGACCAGACGGGGGCCTGCCACCCACCCCATGCCGGTCTGCACGACCGGGTGGCGGACGCCGACCAGCCTGGTCAGCGCCGTCTCCATGGTCGCCGGTCCCGGCGTCATGCGCGCACCTCGCGGTCCCGCAGGCCGCGCGGGTCCACCACGTCCCGGATCAGCCGCAGTTCCTCCGCCGACGGCTCGCGCGTGGACGGGACGTCGTCCGGCACATGCAGGGCGAAGCCTGTCGCCTCCCGCACTTGATCGACCGTCACCCCCGGGTGCAGCGAGACGATGCGCATCGCGTGGTCCGGCGTCGAGAAGTCGAAGACGCCGAGGTCCGACACGACCCGGCGCAGATCGTGGTAGCGCGTCGCGGAGGGCCCGGCCGCCGCCGCGCTGTCGAAGCCCACCCCGCTGATCATGTCGACCTTCTCGACGAAGACGCGCGTCGAGTGCCGCGGGATCCAGTAACTCACCGGATTGTTGAGGGTGTTGACCGGCGCGCCGCGCACCCCGAGCAGCTGGCGCTTGGGCCGGTCCCAGTCGCCGATGCAGGAGATGTTCTGATTGCCGAAGCGGTCGATCTGGCTCGCGCCCATCATCACGTGACGCCGGCCGCCCATCACCATCGTCAGGTGCTTGCGGTACGGCAGCCAGCCCTCCGTCACCGCCGACGGCGCCCCCACGGCGGGAACGTCGCCGATCAGCAGCGCCTCCCCGTCCGTGAGCAGCAGATCCGGCGAGAACGTCAGCTTCGCAAGGCGGGCCCCGATCGACGGCACCGTGCCCATCGGGGATGCGAGGACCTCGCCCGCGTCCCGCCAGGCCTCGGCGCAGGCGATCACGCAGTACTCGGCGCGGGTGACGGCGGTCGCGGCGGGCGTCGCCGATTCGGTCTGCGTCATCGCTGCTCCTTGTGCCAGGTCTGGACGGCCGTCTGGTAGTCCTGCTCGGTGCCGGAGAGGAAGCGGTCCTGGAACGCCCGCCAGGCGTCCGGGTCGCCCGCCGCGGTGGCGTACGCCTTCTGGAAGGGCTCGTCCCGGCCGTAGTCCGGCACGCACGACGTGAAGTGCGCCCCCTTCGGCGTCTCGGTCACCCCCGTCACCGCGTGCCGCGAGATCAGCATCGTCTGCGGCGCCGCGTGCTCGGTGAGCGCGCTCGACTCGACGATCCGCTCGCACGACACATACGCGGTGTCCGCCGCCTCGCAGAACAGGTCGTCGAAGTACGGATCGGGGCCCAGATACTGGGCGTTGCCCAGGCGGTCCGCGCGGTTCATGTGCACCAGCGCCGCGTCCATCCGCAGGGCGGGCACCGCCACCAGCTCCTCCCCGTCCTCGTACGGCGAAGTGACCGTACGCAGCCGGGGGTTGACCCGCAGCACGTCCGAGCCGAGGCCCGCGCGGATCGGCAGGAACGGCAGCCGCTGGGCGCCCGCCGTCAGACCCTGCATGAACATCGCCTCGTCCAGCTCGACGAGTTCGAAGGCGGCACGCTCGCGTGCCGCCCGGAAGTGCGGCTCCAGCGGGATCGAGTCGAGCGTCGTGAACGCCGTCACCAGCTTGCGGATCCGTCCGGCCGCTGCGAGCAGGCCGATGTCCGGACCGCCGTACGCGACGACGGTGAGGTCCGTGACCTCGGACCGCAACAGCGCCCGCACCAGAGCCATCGGCTTGCGGCGCGAACCCCAGCCGCCGATGCCGAGCGTCATCCCGCTCCGCAGCCGCCCCACGATCTCGTCGGGCGTCATGGTCTTGTCCGTCATGCCCTGCCCTTCTCATCCGTCTCGTTCGTCTGTTTCGTGTCGCTCAGCTCGTCCGTCTCGTCCGTCTCGTCCCTGGTCCCGAAGCCGTCGCGGACGCGGTCGGCCAGGCCGCTCAAGTTCGCCTCGAAGGTGAAGCCCTGCTCGAAGCGGTAGCTCCGGTGCACGTCGACGGGGTCGATGCCGTTGATCGCGGCCTTGGCGAAGCGCAGCAGCGTCCCGTCCTTCTGGGCGATCTCCCGCGCCAACTCCAGGGCCGCATCGCGCAGTTCCGTGCGCGGGACCACCCGCCACACGGAGCCGTGCGCGTGCAGTTCGGCGGCGGTCGCCGTGCGCGAGGTGTAGTAGAGGGCGCGCATCAGGTGCTGCGGCACCAGGCGGGCGAGGTGGGTGGCGGCGCCGAGCGCGCCGCGGTCCAGCTCGGGCAGGCCGAAGGTGGCGTCGTCGCTCGCCACGATCGCGTCCGCGTTGCCCACGAGCCCGATGCCGCCGCCCAGGCAGAAGCCGTGCACCGCCGCGACGACCGGCACCTCGCATTCGTACACCGCGGAAAAGGCTTCGTAGCACCCGCGGTTGGCGCCTATCAGTGCGCTGTGCCCGCTGTCGCGCTGCATCTCCTTGATGTCCACGCCCGCGTTGAAACCGCGTCCCTCCGCTGCAAGGACCACACAGCGCGTCCCGGAGTCCCGGCCCGCCTCGCGCACGGCGGCCGCCAGGTCGTACCAACCGCGCACAGGCAGGGCGTTGACGGGTGGGAAGTCGACGGTGACGACGGCCACGCCCTTGTCCGGGGCCGAGGTGGAGACAGACATCAGAGGATCCGCTACCTTTCAACCAGGCGCTTTCAACCAAACATTTGTTAGTTGGAAAGGTAGCAGCGATGACTGACACGCGACAGGGTGTGCCACCGGCCGGGCGGCACGGCGCGGGGCAGGTGGTCGTCGTCACCGGCGGCACCCGGGGCGTCGGCGCCGGCATCGCGCGCAGCTTCCTCGCCGCCGGCGCGCACGTCGTCGTCTGCGCCCGCAGGCCGCCGCAGAGCCCGGTCGAAGCGGGCGGCGCGGCGGCCGAGTTCCGCCCCCTCGATCTGCGCGACCCGGAGGCCGCGCGCACCTTCTTCGCCGATGTGGCCGCCGATCACGGCCGGTTGGACGTGCTGGTGAACAACGCGGGTGGTTCGCCCTTCGGGCTGCTCGCCGATGCGTCACCGACCCGCCAGGCCAAGATCGTCGAACTCAACCTGCTGGCCCCGTTGTACGCGTCTCTCGCGGCGTACGAGGTGATGCGGGCGCAGCGTCCCGCGGGCGGCAGCATCACGATGATCGGGAGCGTGAGCGGCACGCGGCCCTCGCCCGGCACCGGCGCCTACGGAGCGGCCAAGGCGGGCCTGGAGAACCTGGCAAGCACCATGGCCGTCGAATGGGCCCCCACGGTGCGGGTGAACACCGTCGTCCTCGGCCTCGCCCGGACCGAGAGCGCCCATCTCCACTACGGCGACGAGGCCGGCATCGCGGAGGTCGCCCGCACGGTCCCGCTGGGACGGCTCGCCGACCCGTCGGACGCCGGGGACGCGTGCGTCTTCCTCGCCTCCGAGGGCGCGCGCTACATCAGCGGCGCGGCGCTGCGTCTGCACGGCGGCGGTGAGCGCCCGGCGTTCCTCGACGCGGCGTCCGCGAACAAGTAGCCACCAGCAAGTAGCCACCGGCAAGGGGAAGGGATCCCGCATGACTGCCAGGAACGGAATCTGCGAGGGCCGTGTCGTGATCGTCACGGGCGCGGGGCGCGGCCTTGGGCGAGCGCACGCACGCGCGTACGCCGCCGAGGGCGCGAAGGTCGTCGTGAACGACCTCGGTGTGGGGCCCGACGGCTCCGGGGCGTCCGGCGGGCCCGCGCACGACGTCGTCGCGGAGATCCGCGCGGCGGGCGGCGAGGCCGTCGCGCACGGCGGTGACATCGCCACGTCCGAGGGGGCGGCGTCCCTGGTCGCGGCCGCCGTCGACACGTACGGGGGCCTTGACGCCCTGGTGAACAACGCGGGGTTCCTGCGTGACCGGATGCTGGTGAACCTGGAGGAGGACGACTGGGACGCCGTCATGCGCGTCCACCTGAAGGGCCACTTCCTGCCGTTGAAGCATGCGGCGGCGTACTGGCGCGCCGAGGCGAAGGCCGGGCGTGCGCGGCACGCGTGCGTGGTCAACACCAGCTCCGGGGCGGGCCTTCTGGGCAGCGTCGGCCAGGGGAACTACAGCGCCGCCAAGGCCGGGATACTGGGCCTCACCCTGGTCGCCGCCGCCGAATTCGGCTCCTACGGAGTACGGGTGAACGCGATCGCGCCGGCCGCGCGGACGCGGATGACGGAGTCGACCTTCGCCGAGACCATGGCCGCACCCGAGGGCGGAGGCTTCGACGCGATGGCCCCGGAGAACGTGTCACCGCTCGTGGTCTGGCTCGGCTCCGAGGCATCTGACGGTGTCACCGGGCGGGTGTTCGAGGCCGAGGCGGGGCGCATCACCGTGATGGAGGGGTGGCGGCCGGGGCCCAGCGCCGACAAGGGGGCGCGGTGGAGTCCTGCGGAGGCGGGGGAGGCGACGCTGAAGCTGCTCTCGCGGGCGGAGGTGCCTCAGCCGGTGTATGGGGCGAGGTAGATCACCGGCTGCGCCGAGTTCGTCCTCAGACGCCGGGCGGGGGGGGGGGGTTATACCCGCCCGCGCTTGTGGTGGGGGTGGCTATAAAAAAAAAACAAACCACACAAACACCAAAGAGAACAGTGT
>NZ_JBHYIG010000166.1:0-21694 GCF_042740015.1 Streptomyces sp. NPDC059037 | reverse complement strand
CGGGGGGGCCCCCGGGCCGGGGGGCGGGGGGGGGGGGTGGGTGGGGGTGTGGGTGTGAGTGTGGGCTCGGGCGCAGGCTCAGGGGCGGTCGCGGGGTCCGGGGCTCGCTCGGGGCGGGTCCGTGTCGACCCCCGTTCCTATTTCTGCTGGTGGGAGCTGCCGCCGCACTGGCGGGCCGAGGCCTTCGTCGCCGCCGCGGCCGAGCGGGGTGTCGCCGTGACGCCAGGGTCGGCCTTCGCGATCGGGGAGCGGTCCGCGCCCGGCGCCGTCAGGATCGGGCTCGCGTCGCCGCCGGTGGACGTGCTCGGGGACGCGTTGGGAGTGCTGGCCGAACTTGCTCGCAGGGCGGGGCCGGGCGCGGGCGGCGATGCGAGGATGCGCTGATGTGCGATGACGAGACAGCGGGGACAGCGGAGACAGCGGGGGCAGCGGGGACAGCGGAGACAGCGGGGGCAGCGGGGACAGCGGAGACAGCGGGGGCAGCGGGGACAGCGGAGGCGGCGGGGACAGCGGGGACAGCGGAGACAGCGGGGACAGCGGAGACAGCAGAGACAGCGGGGACAGTGCGCCCGGAGGGTTCGGCGGAGTTCGTAAGGTTCCAGTCGCCGGTGCGGCACGAGCGCGGGCACTTTCCCGGAGTGTTCGTGCTGGTCAACGGCCTTGCCCGGGAGGGAAAGCTGACGCCGGAGCAGGAGCGCTTCCGGCGGGCCAACAACGACTGGTACGACGCCGCGTACCCGACCCCCTCGAAGGTCGACCCGACGGTGTACGACCCCGAGCTCACCCCGGGAGCCGTGGCCTGGTTCAAGTCGACCGCCACGCACCTCATCGAGCGGGTGCCGGGCTATCTGGAGATCCTCGACGCGCACGGCGTCGAGTGCCGGATGCTGCGGTCGTCGGATCCGGGGCGGGTCGTGTACGAGGACGACTTTCAGGTCGTGGTCGTGCCGTACGGCGGGTAGCCGGGTCCGGCGATCGGCTCCCGCCCCCATGCGGCGGATAGTTGTACCGTGCAGCGGGTAGTCTGCCGTACCGGCGGTAATGCATCGGCTCGGCCAACGGCGCGGGCGGGCGAAGCCCGCGTCGGGCTCCGACGCGTGTGCGAATGGTGACCAACCAGTGAGCAAATGGTGCCGGTATCCGAGGCGGCTCCGCCCCCGCGCGGCCGCCGGACAGCCGTGACTCGTGTGCGGATCCGGCGGGCTCATCGGCGCCGAGAGGCGCGGCTCAGGGGTAAAGAGTCCCCAAGTGGCCCATCAGGTAAGGGAATTGACCGCTCCCTGCGGAAAATGATCGGACCCGACCGCGGCGGCGTCACTCCCCCGAGCTGCGCGATCCGCGCGAGCACCGCCGTGGTCGGTTCCGATGCATGGATTCCATCAGGGCCCGCCAACCGATCGCTAACATGAGGCCAACGGTTGGCGGGAGATGGCGTGGGCATGCGGAGTGAGTTGCGGTTCGGGCTCCTTGGCGCACCCGCCGTGTACGACGCGGACGGTGAGCCGCAGCCCGTCCAGAGCGCCAAGGGGCGCGCACTCCTTGCCGCACTCCTCCTCGAACCGGGCAGGGTCGTCTCCGTCGACGCCCTCAAGGACGCACTCTGGGGCGGCCACCCGCCCGCTTCCGCGCACGCATCGCTGCAGAACCACGTCACGCGCCTGCGCCGGCTGCTCGACGACCCGGACCGGCTGCGGGCGGTGCCCCCGGGCTACCGACTGCGCGTGGGCGAGGGCGAGCTCGACGTACGCGTATTCGAGCAGCTGGTCGCGCGGGCCAGGGCGGCGCACGCGGAGCGCGACTGGGACGCCTGCGCGGACGCCGCGGCCGACGCGCTCGCCCTGTGGCGCGGCACCCCGCTGGACGGCCTGCCCCCGGACGCCGCGGGCCACGCGCTCGTGCCACGGCTCGAAGAGGCGCGGCTGCTCGCCCTCGAACTGCGCTACGACGCGGAGATCGGCCTCGGCAGCGGTGGCGGGCTCGTGCCGGAGCTTGCCGAGCTGGTCGCCGAGTACCCCTTGCGGGAGGCCTTCCACCGGCAGCTGATGCTGGTCCTGCACCGCGCCGGGCGGCAGGCGGAGGCGCTCGCCGTGCACCGGGAGCTGCGGCGCAGGCTGGTCGAGGAGCTCGGCGTGGAGCCGGGCGCCGCGGTGCGCGAGGCACACCGGGTGGTCCTTCAGGAGCCGGGTGGGTCCGCCGTGCCGGGGGTCGCCGACCCCGAACCCGCCGTGATCGACGATCCGGTCGCTGCCGCCGCGGCACCCGCCCCCGCTCAACTCCCGCCGTCCCCGCCGCACTTCACGGGTCGTACCGATGTGACGTACGCCCTCTCGCGACTGCTCGCGGGAGGCGGCGACGAAGAGGGCACGTCCCCCGTCGCCGTCGTCTCCGGCATGGCCGGTGTCGGCAAGAGCGCGCTCGCCCTGCATGTGGCGCACGGGCTGCGCGAGCGGTTCCCGGACGGGCAGCTCTACGTCAACCTGCACGGCGCGACGCCCGGCATGACGCCCCTCACCCCGGACCAGGCGCTCGCCGCGCTCCTGCGCGACCTGGGTGTGGAGCCGCAGCGCAGCCCCCAGCACCCGGACGCGGCATCGGCGTTGCTCCGCTCGCTGCTCGCGCCCACCCGCACCCTGATGGTCCTGGACGACGCGGCCACCGCCGCTCAAGTACGTCCGCTCCTTCCCGCCGGGTCCGGCTGCGCGGTCATCGTCACCAGCCGCTCACCGCTCGCCGCGCTCGACGGCGCGGGCCGCTTCCCGCTGGAGCCGCTCTCCGGCCGGGACAGCGCCGCGCTGCTGCGTGCCGTCTCCGGGCGCGCGGGCCTTGAGGCCGGGCACCCCCTGGTCGAACTCGCCGGGCGACTCCCGCTGGCCCTGCGCATCGTCGCGGCCCGGCTCGCCGCCCGCCGCGCGCTCACCCCGGACGCGCTCGCCGAACTCCTCACCGCGAGCGACGGACGCCTGCACCACCTCGAACACGACGACCTGAGCGTGCGCCGCTCGCTCGCCGTCGCCCTGGACGCGCTGTGCGGCTCGGAGCGCGAGGCCGATCAGGACGCCGCCGTGGCCCTCGCCCGGATCGGCGCGCTCGACCTGCCGACGTACGGAGTGCCGCTCCTCGCCCGGCTGTTGGGCGTGGCGGAACGGCGCGCCGAGGCCGCTCTCGACCGGCTTGTCGACGTCGCGCTGCTCGAGGAGACGGCGTACGGCCGGTACGCCCCGCACGACCTCGTACGCGACTTCGCGAGGGAGGCGGCACGCCAGAGCCGGTGCGGGGTCACCGCCGCGGAGGTGGCGGAGTCGGCGCTGCACTGGTACGCGGAGTCGGCGCTGCAGAGCCTCCTTGCGATCATGCCGGAGGGCCTGGACCGCGACGACCGGATGCGGGGCGTGGCGGAGCGGCTGTCCGCCGGGCGCGCGAAGGGATTCGGGGGTGGCTCGCAGGGATCCGGGGCCGGCCCGGAAGGTGCGGCGGCCGGTGCCGTGCCGGCGATGTCCACCGACCAGGCCTTCGCCTGGGGCGACACGGAGCTCGCGAACGTCATAGCGGTCGCCGACCGCTACGGCCGCTCGTCCGCCCTCCTCCCCGTCCTGGTCCGCTGCATCTTCTCGTACCTCAAACGCCGTGGCAGGCTCGCCGAGGCCGACCTCCTGACCCGGCTCGCGGTGACCGCGGCCCGGCGCAGCGGTGACCGCGACGGCGAGGCGCAGGCCCTCACCGACCTCGCGGGCCTCAACTACGTGTCGGGGCGCAGCGGCGCGGCGCTTGAGCGGATCGACGAGGCGCTGGTCCTGTGGCGGGAGCTCGGCCACGTGTCGTGCGTCCACCGGGCCGTCATCAACCGCGGCCTGCTGCTCGAAGCGCTCGGCCGCTACGAGGAAGCGGCGGACGCGCTGCGGCAGAGCATGGAGCTGGCCAAGAGCCTGGACGACCCCCTGAGCGAGGCGTTCGCCCTCAGCAACCTCGGCAACATCTACGAGCACACCGACGCGCGCGCGGCGATCGACTGTCACCGGCGAAGCCTGGAGATCGGCGAGGCCCAGGGCCACGACGGTGTCCGGCAGGAGGCGCACTGCGACATCGGCTACTCCTATCTGGCCCTGGGCGAACCGGCCAATGCGCTCACGCACTTCGAGGAGAGCCTGCGCATCCACGACGAGGCCGAGGACTGGCACAACGAGTCCCGGGTGCGCCTCGGAACGGTGCGGGCGCTGCGCGAGCTGTCCCGCACGTGCGACGCGGTGCGGGAGTGCGACGACCTCCTGGACCGCGCGGAGGCACGGGCCGACGACCATCGGGCGGGGCTCGCCCGCCATCAGCGCGGACTTCTCCTGTACGCCGATGGGCACGTCGAAGAGGCGTACGCGCAATGGGAGGCGGCGCTCGCGGCGCTCGACGGCACGGACAGCAGCGAGGTGGTGGGCGAGCTGAAGGGCCTGCTGGCGGGCTCGGTGCCTCAACATGCCTGATGCGTACGGGACTTGGCCTTACCTGTACGGGGCTTACTTCGCGTCGGCGTAGCACTCCACCACGGCCGTGGTGAACGGAAACCGCACCGGCGTCTCGCCGAAGGCGATGCGGCCCGCGAGCTCCCCGGCCTCCCGGATCGCCGTCACGACCGCGGCGGCCTCCTGCTCGGGGCAGTGCACGATCACCTCGTCGTGCTGGAAGAAGACCAGCTCGGCGCGGAGCCCGGACGCGGTGATGGCCTGGCGCAGCGCGGCCAGCATCAGCAGCGCCCAGTCGGCCGCGCTGCCCTGGACGACGAAGTTGCGGGTGAAGCGGCCGCGGGCGCGGGAGTTCGTCGAGGCGTAGCCAGGGGTGAACTCGCCCTCCTGGGTGGGCTGTTCAAGGTCATCACCCTGCGGGATGCCCGCCTCGTCGAAGTCGCCCGCGCCGGCCGCAGGGGGGCTGGTGCGGCCCAGCCAGGTCCGTACGAGCCTGCCCTCCTCGCCTGCCTTCGCCGCATCGTCGACGTACGCGACGGCGGCGGGGAATCTGCGGCGCAGCGCCGCCAGGTTCTTCAGGCCGTCGCCGGAGGTCTGGCCGTAGACGGCGCCGAGGAGGGCGATCTTGGCGTGGTCGCGGTCGCCGGCGAACGCGCGGTCGGAGAGGCGCGTGTAGAGATCCTCGTCGCTCCCCGCGACCTCCATCAGGCCCCGGTCGCGCGAGATCGCGGCGAGGACCCGCGGCTCCATCTGGTCGGCGTCGGCGACGACGAGCCGCCAGCCGGGGTCGGCGACGACGGCGCGCCGGATGACCTTGGGGATCTGCAGGGCGCCGCCGCCGTTCGTGGTCCAGCGGCCGGTGACGGTGCCGCCCGGTGTGTACTCGGGGCGGAAGCGGCCGTCGCGCACCCAGTCCTGCAGCCAGCTCCAGCCGTGCGCGACCCAGATGCGGTACAGCTTCTTGTACTGGATGAGGGGCTGCACGGCGGGGTGCTCGATCTCCTCGAGCTCCCAGCGCCGGGTGGACTTGACCTTGATGCCGGCCTGCGCGAAGGCCTTGATGACGTCGGCGGGCAGATCGGGGCGTACGCGGCGGCCGAAGGCGGCGGAGACCTCGTCGGCGAGTTCGGCGAGGCGGCGCGGCTCGGTGGCTCCCGCGTTCCGCCCGCCGCCCGCGTACCGCTCGCCGAGGAGTTCGGTGAGCAGGGCGTGGTGGACGTCGGCGCGCCAGGGGAGGCCCGCGACGTTCATCTCGGCGGCCACGAGCATGCCCGCCGACTCGGCCGCGGTGAGCAGCCGCATCCGGCCGGGGTGCTCGGTGGCGCCGTGTCTTCGCTGCTGTTCCGCGTACACCTCAAGCAGGGCCTCGAAGGGGAGGGCGGTCACCGGGGAGTGGTCGAAGAGGGAGTCCTGGGCGCCGGGCTCGGCGGCTCTGGGGGGCGGGTCGGCGGGCACGGGGGCGTTGTGCAGCCGGGCCCAGGCGGCGGCTGCCGAGCGGGGCTCGCCGAGGCGGCCCTCGTGACCGAGCAGGAGCTGCTCGGCGTCCTCGATGTCGTAGCAACGGTCGGCCCGGGTGCCGGCGGCCAGCAGGCGGGGGTAGATCTCGGCGGTGGAGCGCCAGACCCAGCGGGTCACGTGCGGGCGGTCGCGGACGGCCCCGGCGAGGTCGGGCTCCTCCTGGACGGGGCCCGCGGGCAGGCCGTCGTCCCCGAGCGGGGCGAGGGTGGCGCCGCCGGTCTCGGTGGCTGCGATGGCCCACCTTTCGATCACACCGCCGAGTGTGCCAGCCGCCACTGACACTGGCCGGGGGCCTTGGCGGTCACCCCGCGGCGGGGGCGTTGCCGAACGGGCCTTTCCCGCCCGCCCGCCCGATTGCCCTGCGGTGGGTGCGTTGCCGAACGGGCCTTTCCCGCCCGCCCGCCCGATTGCCCTGCGGTGGGTGCGTTGCCGAACGGGCCTTTCCCGCCCACCTGCTCGATTGCCCCGCGGCTGTGGGGTTGCCGAACGAGTCTCTTCCGCCCACCTGCCCGATCGCCCCGCGTCACGGCCGGGCGTCCCCGACATGCGGGGGGCGCCGGGCGCTGCGAGGCTCGGAGCCATGAGAGTGGCCCTTGCGCAGACCGACTGTGCCCTCGGTGAGGTGGACGAGAACCTCGCGGTGGCGCGGGACCAGATCGGCCAGGCGGCGGCGCAGGGCGCGGATCTCGTCGTCTTCCCGGAGCTGAGTCTGCACGGCTACCACTTGGGCGGACTGCACCGCGACACGTCCCTGGACGCGAAGGACCCCCGCCTCCTCGAACTGTCGACGCTCGGCCCCGACGTCATGGTCGGCATCCACGAACACACCAGCCTGCGGGCGTACAACACGTCCGCGTACTACGCGAGCGGCCAACTCCTCCACACCCACCGGAAGTTGTACCTCCCCAACTACCTGGCGTGGGAGGAGCGCAAGCATGTGAGCCCCGGCCAGCACCTGCGCGCGTACGACCTGCCCGGCGGCCACGGCCGCGCGGCGACCCTCGTCTGCAACGACGCATGGCAGCCGGTGCTGCCGTGGCTCGCGGTGCAGGACGGGGCGGAGGTGATCATCGTCCCCACGAACAGCGCGGCCAGCCTCGACCCCGAGGCGATGGACACGGGTCTGTACTGGGACACGCTCCTCTCCTATACGGCGCGCATGCTGCAGTGCTGGGTGGTCTTCGTGAACCGGGTCGGGAACGAGAACGGGGCGTCGTTCTGGGGTGGCTCGCGGGTGGTGGATCCGCGGGGTTCGGTGGTGGCGCAGGCGCCGAAGTGGGAGCCGGCGCTGGTGACGGTCGACATCGACGTCCATGAGTCCCGCCGTCACCGGAGGGCGGTGCCGCTGGTGGCCGAGGCGCGCCTCGGCCTGATCGACCGGGAGGTACGCCGCCTGATCGACGAGGGCGGCGACAGCTGATCCCTGGCGTGGGCCGGGGGAGTCTTTGCCCCTCCGCCTGGCTTCATCGGCACTCGGCAGCTGGGGCTGTGCCCACCCGTTCCGCCCTGCGGAACGCCTGCCCACAGCAGCGGAGGCCGGGGTGGGTGGGGGAGGTGGCGGAACTGCACCACACGCCCGCAGTGGGCGACGTACGCAAGGGACCGGACCCCGGCCCCCACGCACGGCCAGCGCGCAACGCTCGCGAGGGGACGTGTCGGTATGTCCGCACGGAGCACGGTACGCAGCACTCCCCAGCCGCAGCAGCAAAACGCTCAGACCGAGATGGCGAGTACGGACATACCGGCGCGGCCCCGCTCCACGGCCGGACCGCCCCGCAGCCGGCACCCGAGCCGCGGCCCCGCCCCACAGCCGGACCGCCCCGCAGCCGGCGACGAACCCGCAGCCCCACCCCAAGACGCACCGCCCCACACCCACCACCCCCGACCACAGCCCGCCCCCAAGACGCACCGCCCCGCAGAGACCCCCGCCCCCCCCAAGACGCCCCTCACCCCTCCCACCGCCCGAGGCCACACACCTGCACCACCCCCACACCCACCACCGCGCAACCAACCGCGCACACGCCCACCGCCCCCCACGGCACCACCACCCCCGCCGGCGCCGACAACCGCGCAAGACCCGCGCTCAAGGCGCCCAGATTGACCAGCGTCACGGCCACCCCGAGCACCGTTCCCACCGCCACGGCCAACAGCGTCTCCCCGGCGACGACCATCCGCACCTGCCGCCCCGTCGCCCCCGCCATCCGCAGCGCCCGCAGCTCCGGCCCCCGCACAGACGTGGCCATCAGCAGCGTGCCCGCGAGGGAGATCGCCGTGTAGACGAGGGCGATCCCGAGCAGCGTCAGCAGCCCGAGCCGCGTCTGGGCCTTGGTGACCGGATACGTATCGGCGAGCCACTGCTCACCGGACCGCACCACGCCTCCGCCTCCGTCACCGTCACCGCCTCCGCCACCACCTCCGCCACCGCTACCGCCGCCGTCACCGCTACCGCCGCCGTCACCGCTACCGCCATCGCCTGCGCGCCCGCCCCCGCCCCCGCCCCCGACCCGATCCCGAAGCACGGCGCCAACCTCCCCCCGGCCAACCCCCGAGCCCGCCCGCAGCCCCACATCCACCCGGTCCACCCCAGCTCCGGCCCCCGCATTGGCCGAAGTGACGTAAGCCCCGTTGTCCCCGGTCCCCCGCTCAAGCACCGCCACGATCCGCAACCGAGCAGCCCGCCCGTCCCCCAGCCAGACATCGACCCACTCACCGACCCGCCGCCGCTCCCACTCCTCGTTGACGACGATCGACCGGTCGTCGAGATCGCGCACGTCCCCGTCCACCACCGGCAGCCGGGACACCGAGGCGAACGCCGCGGGATCCTCGACCGCCCGCGCATCCGACCGGACGAGCGCGCTGCCCTCCTCCCGCACGTACACCGCGGTGGACGACGAGGCGGCCACCACAGCCCCGTCCACCCGCCCAACAGGCTTCAAATCATCGCCGGTTACGACAAAATCGGCCCCGGTACGCTCCCGCGCCTCCGCGGCCCGCGCCGCCCCCGCCGTCTCCGCGGAGCCGAGCAGCGACCCGGCGAGCGCCACGGTGACGAGCACCGGCGCGGCGACGGCCGCGGTCCTGCGCACCGACGCGGCGGAGTTCTCCCGGACGAGCAGGCCGACGGCGCCGGGCAGCGGGACGGCGCGGACGACGGGACGTACGAGAAGGGGAGTCAGCGCGGCCAGCGCCGTGATGAGGATCATCGGCTGCGTGGTGTACGTCTTCCGCTTCATCAGCGCGGCCGGATCGCTCCACAGCGTCCACCCCAGCATCCCGAGCCCCGCGGCCAGCAGCGCCGCCCCGACGATCCGCCGGCTCCACGGCATGACCCCGCTGTCCACCGAGGCGTTGCGCAACGCGTCGACGGGCCCCACGCGCCCGGCCCGCCGGGAGGCGACCCACGCCCCCGAGAAGGCCACCAACACGCCCACCCAGAAGGCGAGATGGTACGGCCACACGGCCTCGCCCAGCTCGAACCACTCGGGAGCGATCTCCGCCCCCACCAGCCGCTCGGCGAGCACCGGCGCACCCCGACTCCCCAGCAGGCAGCCCACTGCGGAGGCCACGACACCCACGGCGAGCGCCTCCCCGAGGAGCGTCCTGCGCACCTGCCCCGGCGTGGCCCCGGCCATCCGCAGCAGCCCCAACTCCCGCCGCCGCAGCGCCACCACGAAGGCGAACGTGGACGCGGTGACGAAGACGGAAACGAACGCGGACACCCCACCGGCCGTTCCCAGAAAGGAGTTCACGGCGACGAGCGCCTCGGCGTCCCGCGCCGTCCCGGGTTCGGCGAGCCGCCGATCGCCCCCGGTGAGAACACGGGCCCGCTTCCCCACCACCTCCCGCACATCCGCGGCCGCCGCGTCCACACCCACGGCGTCCCGCTTCGCCCCGTCCGTCCGCACCGGGCCGAGCCGGCGCAGCTCGCGCAGAAGTTCGATATCCACAGGGTGTGGATGAGCGAGCGGCTTGGATACGTACCCGATGTCCGGCCCCCGCTCGACCGGCACGGTCAGCCGGTCCTGCCCCATGACGACCACGGGCGATCCCGCGAACCGCACGGGTTCACGCTCGGGCGCGCTGAGCGTGGACGCGAGCCCGAGCCCCATGGCGGCGACGAGCGCGACGCCGAGCGCGACGGCGACAAAGGCCCCGAGAAGACTGACCCACCGGGCACGCAAAAAGGCGAAAACCATCATGACCCAGCCACCGCCCCGGCCCGAAGGCCACCCTCGGCCCCAAAGCCGTCCCCACCGTGGGCCTCAAGCCCGGCCATCCGCCGAGCCACCTCCCCCACCCCCGGAGCGACCGCCTCATCCGCGACGCGCCCGTCGACCAGGAACACCACCCGGTCCGCGTACGAAGCGGCGACCGGATCATGAGTCACCATCACGACCGTCTGCCCTTCTCCGTCCACCAACCCCCGCAACAGCACGAGCACTTCACGGCTGGTCGTCGTGTCGAGCGCACCGGTCGGCTCGTCCCCGAACAGCACGGCGGGCCGGGTGACCAGCGCACGCGCGAGGGCGACCCGCTGCTGCTGGCCGCCGGACAGCTCGCCGGGCCGATGCCGGGCGCGCCCGGCGAGCCCGACACGGGCGAGCGCGTCCCGGATCTCCGTACGCGAGGGCCTGCGCCCCGCGAGCCGCAGTGGAAGGGCCACGTTCTGCGCGGCGGTCAGCGAGGGCAGCAGATTGAAGGACTGAAAGACGAAGCCGATGCGATCCCGCCGCAACAGCGTCAGGCGCCGCTCGCTCAGCCCGGTCAGCTCGGTGCCGCCCACCTCGACGGCCCCGGACGTCGGCCGGTCGAGCCCGGCGGCGCACTGCAGCAGCGTCGATTTGCCGGACCCGGATGGCCCCATGATCGCGGTGAAGGTCCCGCTCGCCAGCTGGAGGTCGACTCCGTCGAGGGCGGTCACATCGCGATAGAGGCGACGGACCGCCGTAAGGCGTACGGCAGTTGATGTCATGCCCCAAGCCAACCGCCGGGAGGCCTCCCGGGCACGACCACTGGGGGGCCTTGTGGAGGTAGGGCCAGCCATACCCTTGGCGTATGGATCCGGTGACCGAGGTGATCGACAAGGCGTTCGCGGCAGCGCTGTACGCGGACGGCGACGCGGGCCTCGACACCGGCGCCTCCCTCCTGGCGGCCGCCCCCGAGGCCGACGCGGAGCTGCGCCGCAGGGGCGAGGAGCTGGTGCGGCGGGCGTGGGAGCGTGGCTGGCAGCCGGCGGACGTCGTGCGCATGGTGCGACGCGCACAGACCGACAGCGACCCCGATCAGGCCCGCCTGGCCGCCGAGCTGATCACGGGCGAGACCCGACGCCACGGAGACACCCTCCCGCCCCGCTGGAGAGCGCAACTCGCCGAACTCGCCCCGGACGCCGACCCGGCAGCACGCCCCCGCCCCGCCGACCGCTTCTCCCGGGCGACCACGACTCTGGCCCTCTACCGCGTCCTCCTCCGCCTTCCGCCGATCGAGCCGGTGGGCCCGGCTCCCGGCACCCCCCTGCACACCCCGCCGCCCCCCGGCCACGAGGAACCCCGCATCCTCACCCGTATCCGCGCCCTGCTCGCCAAGGCGGAGGGGACGGATTTCCCCGAGGAGGCGGAGGCGCTCACGGCCAAGGCGCAGGAGCTGATGGCCAGGCACACCATCGACGAGGCCCTGCTCGCGTCCCGCACGCACGCCAAGAACACCCCCGGCGCCTGCCGCATCGGCGTGGACGCGCCGTACGAGACGGCGAAGGCGATCCTGCTGGACGCGGTGGCCACGGCGAACCACTGCCGGGCGGTCTGGAACGAGGCGTACGGCTTCTCCACGGTCGTCGGCTTCGAGCCCGACCTGGAGGTGGTGGAGCTGCTCCACACATCGCTCCTCCTGCAAGGAACCACGGCGATGACGAAGGCGGAGGCCGGACAGCGGGCAGGCGGCCGAAAGCGCACGAAAACATTCCGTCAGGCGTTCCTGCTGGCGTACGCGAACCGCCTGGGCGCGCGCCTGGCCGCCACCGCCGAGCACGTGGCGGACGAGTCCCCGGAGGCCGGCGAACTCCTCCCGGTCCTCGCGGCACGAGACGTGGCCGTCACGGATACCGCCGAGCGGATGTTCCCCGCGACGACGACCACCCGAGTCCGCGGCGCGAGCGACGCGGCGGGCTGGCACTCGGGCACCACGGCCGCCGACCAGGCCCACCTGCCCCCTTCGGCGCGCAGCCTCCCTTAGCCGAAGCAACGGACATCGGCCCCCACGCACCGTCGGCGCGCGACGAGACGCGAGGGGACGTGTCGGTATGTCCGCACGGAGCACGGTACGCAGCGCTCCCCAGCCGCAGCAGCAAGACGCTCAGACCGAGATGGCGAGTACGGACATACCGGCGCGGCCCCGCCCCCAGGACGAACCGCACCGCAGGCGACCCCCGAGCGCCCAAGACGCCCCCCACCGCAGACCCCCCGCCCGATATGCCCCGTATCATCACAGAGTGACCTGGCTCCGAGCGCTGAAATTGACCGCCCGCTCGGGCCTCAGCGTCGAGCGGAAGCGGCTCGAACCCCTCATCGCGCTCCGCGGGGCGGCCGGCCTCGCCCTGGTCATCGGGCTCAGCCTCACCCTCTTCGGCCCGGCCGTGGCCGCCAGCTCCGCCTTCGGGGCGTACCAGGCCGCCATCGCCACCTTCCAGCGCAGCTGGCGCCCACGCCCGGAACTGGCCATCGCCTCCGGCAGCAGCCTCGCCGTCTCCACCTTCCTCGGCTACCTCACCGGCTCCCACACCTTCCTCTTCCTCGCCCTCCTCGCCCTGTGGACGTTCCTGGCGGGCCTCAGCTGGGCCGCGGGCCCCACCATCGGCCTCATCGCCTCGTCCAACGTCGCGATCATGCTGGTGACGGTCACCCTGCCCACCTCCGTGGCCGCCGCGGCGGGCCACGCCGCGATGATGGTGGTCGGCGGCGCGGTCCAGGCCGCGCTGGTGATCCTCTTCCCGGTACGCAGATGGGGCGCCCAGCGCGACGCGCTCGCGGACGCCCTCGCGGCGGAGGCCGACTACGCCCGCAGGCTGCGCCACGACCCGCTGGCCGACTTCGACCCGGAGCCCCTGATGGCGGCCCGCGCCGCGGCGACCATCACCCCGCGCCAGGCCCGCACCCGCCCCGCCGAACTCCACGGCGCCCGCGGCGTCGCCGAACGCATCCGCCCCGTGCTCGCCTCCCTGGCCGACCCGGCCGTAGGCGTACCGGAAGAGGGCCCCGAGCGGGACCGCGTACGCGAACTCCTCGGTGCGGCGGCAGCGGTGCTCGACGCCGCCGCGCGGGCGATCCGGCACGGCGAACCGGTGCGCATCCCGCCCGCGGCCCTGGCCACCCTCAGGACCCCGGACGCGGAAGCGGTCCTCACGGGCCCGGCCGGCAGAGCGGCCACCCGCCTGGCGGCCCTGCTGCACGACGTGGTGGAAACGGCGGGCAAGCCCCCCGAAGGCCCCCGCACCGACCCGGAGGGCACCCGCGCGGCCCCCGAACAGCAGCCACCCCACACCCCCCTCCTCCGCCCCACCCTCCCCGCGCTGATCCCCGCGGCCCTGCGCGCCATGCGGGCCGACCTGCGCCACGAGTCCCCCGTCACCCGCCACGCGATCCGTGTCACCGCGGTGGCAGCCGCCGGCTACCTCCTCGGCACCTGGCTCCCCTTCGGCCACGGCTACTGGGCCCCCATGGCCTCCGTCATGGTGATGCGGCCCGACTTCTCGCAGACGTACTCACGCGCGGTGGCCCGCTTCGGCGGCACCCTGGTCGGCGTCGCCCTGGCCACCGGCCTGGTCCAGGTGGCGCACCCCGACACCGGACTCTCCGCGATCCTCGCTGTCCTGTGCGCCGGAATGATGTACCTGCTGATGCGTACGGGACAGATGGCCGCCCAGGCCTGCGTCGCCGCGTACGTCGTGTTCCTGCTCGGCATGGGCGGCGAGCAGTGGACGCAGACGGTGCCGGAGCGCGTCATCCTGACCCTCCTCGGCGGCGTCCTCGCGATGATCGCGTACGCCGTGTACCCGGCCTGGGAGACGCCACGGCTGCGCACCCGCCTCGCCGACTGGCTGATCGCGGACGGCCGTTACGCCGCCGCGGTCGTCGGCCACTACGCCGACCCCGCGGGCAAGTCCTGCCCCGACGTCCGCGAGGCGCTGCTCGCCGCCCGCGACGCCCGCATCGCCTGGCACGAGGCGTCCGACCGCGCCAAGATCGAGCCGGTCCGCCACCGGGGCCTCTCCCGGGCCGCGGCCACCGACGCGGAGGAGGCCCTGGCCCAACTCGGCCGCGTGGCCATGCTGATGGAGGCCCATCTGCCCGAGCGCGGCGCGACCCCCGTCCCCGCGGCGGGCCGCCTGGCCAAGGCCCTGCGCAAGTCGACCGAGCAGGGCGCGAAGGCGGTGCGCGAACGCCGCGTACCGAAGTGGGAGGCGGTCCGCACCGCCCTGGAGGAGTGGGACGGCGAAGGCGTGCCCGACCGGGTCGTGCGCAGAGGCGCGGGCCTCCTCCTCACCACCCTGGAGGAGGTCTCCGACGCCCTGGACACGAGCCCGGCCCCGATGCTGGTGGACGGGTCCGACGCACAGGAAAAGACCAACGGGCGGCAGGACCACGAAGGCCCTGCCGCCCGCTGACGGCCGTACGAAAAATCAGGATGTACCGGAGAACCCAGACGGACCGAAGAATCCAGACGGACCGGAGAACCCAGACGGACCGAAGAATCCAGACGGACCGGAACTCAGGACTGCGGAATCCCCGCCGTCGGCAGCCCCTCCGGCAGCTTCCCGCCCTCGGTCTTCGTGAACTGGTCCGTTCCGGAGCCCTCCCACGCGACCGACATCGACGTGCCGTTGACCGACTCGACCGTGCCCTTGGTGCGGCCCGAGTCGCCCTTGGCGCACTTGAGCTCGATGGCGTCGGCGCTCGCCGTGCCACTGCACAGCACGTCCTCACCGAGCAGCGTCGCCTTCTTGTCGGCGATCACCATCGCGAGCGGGCTCCCGTCGGCGGTGGTGACCCAACTGCCCTCGACGCTCCCGTCCTTGGCGCCGGTGTCGCCGGAGCCCTCGTCCGGCGTGTCGGACCCGTCGGCCCCGGCGGAGGAACCCGCCGAGCCCTTGTCCTTGCCCTTGCTCCCGCCGTCGTCACCGTCACTGCTGCAACCGGTCAGGACAAGGGCGGTGACAAGACCCGCCGCCGCGGCACCGATACGTACGTTCCGGACACGCATGCGCACTGAATTCCCCCTAGCGACTGGCCGATGCAACGGGCCGATCGGCCGACTCGGTCGATGAACGCGCGCCAAGCTACCAGGACGACTTGCGCACCCCGGGGAGGAATCCGGCGTGCGCTTGATCACGCAACTTCACCCGTGAAAGCCCGAACTTCCCCACGTATCCACGCGGACGCCCGTCGACGCTGTCCCGATTGCGGACGCGCGTGGCGCTAGCGTCCCGCGGCTGACGCGCCAACTCCTCCTGGGCGGCGGCCCGTTCGGCATCGCCGGTGCCGGGCCTGCGGATGATCTCCTTCAGCTCGGCACGGCGGGAGGCGTACCGGGCGACGGTCTCGCGCCGCTTCTCGTTCTTCGCGATCTTGCTCTTCTTCGCCATCAGACCCTCACCCCGCGGGCACGGATCCGGGCGACGGCGGCCTCGACGCCGATGGCGTCGACGGTCTTGATGCCCTTGGCGCTGAGCCGCAGCCGCACATGCCGGCCCTCGCTCGGCAGCCAGTAGCGCTTGCTCTGGACGTTGACGTCGAAACGGCGCGACGTGCGCCGGTGCGAATGGGAGATCTGGTTGCCGAAGCCCGGCTTAGCGCCGGTCAGCTGGCAGTGGGCGGACATGGTGACGCACCTCTCGGTCGTGGGGAGGGGATCCCCGGTGGAACCGTTTTGAAAACGGCATTCATTTTCATACACTAGCGCCATGGCTCGCAACGAACTCCGCCCCGTCATCAAGCTCCGGTCCACGGCCGGAACCGGGTACACGTACGTGACCCGCAAGAACCGCCGCAACGACCCCGACCGCATGACCCTGCGCAAGTACGACCCCGTCGTCGGGCGCCACGTCGATTTCCGAGAGGAGCGCTGACCGCCATGCGCAAGGACATCCACCCGCCGTACGGCCCGGTCGTCTTCCGCGACAAGTCCGCCGGCTTCGCCTTCCTCACCCGGTCCACCGCGACCAGCGAGAAGACCGTCGAGTGGGAGGACGGCCGCACGTACCCCGTCATCGACGTCGAGGTCTCATCGGCGAGCCACCCCTTCTACACGGGCACGGCCAAGGTCCTGGACACCGCGGGCCGCGTGGAGCGGTTCGAGCGCCGATTCGGCGCGCGGCGCCCCGGTGAGCGCGGCCGATGAGTTCCATGGACATCGCGATCGTCGGAGGCCTGCACTCCGACGCCCGCAAACAGGCCGTCGACCGGCTCCTCGCCACCGTCCCGGGCAGCGTCGCGCTCCACCACGACCTGGCGACGGCCGTGCACGGCACGGTCGTGCGCACGGTGCGCGACGCCACCGGCGTGCTCTCCACGGGCGAGGCGCCGCTGGTCAACGACTGCGCGTGCTGCGCGCTGCGTGAGGACCTGGTGCCGGAGCTCGAACGGCTCGCGGACTCGGGCCTCACCCGGCTCGCGGTCGTCGAGCTGTGGGACTCCGTCGAGCCCAAGGCGATGGCCGAGGTGATCACGGCGCACGAGGGCCTGCGGCTGAGCGGCGTGATCACGGCCGTCGACCCGGCGCTCCTGCTGCCCTACCTGGGCAACGGCGACGACCTCCTGGAAGCCGGGCTCGCGGCCGCCGCGTCGGACCAGCGCACGGTCGCCGACACCTGGGCCCGCCAGCTCGAATACGCACCCGTGCTGGCCATCGCCGACTCTCCCGAGGCCGATGACGAGGACCGCGCGCTCCTCGCCCAGCTCCACCCGACTGCCCGTCAGGTCCCGATCAGCGGTCATGGGGACCTGGCGGGCGCCGCGCTCGCCGGTTTCGACGTCGAGGCGGCCGCCGCGGCGCAGCACCCGTCCTGCGCGCTCCTTCCGACCGACGCCGACGAGCACGGGGTCGCAACCCTCGTATGGCACCGGGACCGGCCCTTCCACCCGGAGCGGCTCTACCAGGCACTGGAGGATCTGACCTGCGCGGCGGCGCGCAGCCGCGGCCGGTTCTGGCTGGCCGACCATCCGGACACGCTGCTCGGCTGGGACGCGGCCGGCGGCGCGCTGTGCGTGGAGAGCGCGGGTCCGTGGCTGGCCTCGCTGCCGGACGCGGCGTGGGAGATGGTGCCGCCGGTGCGGCGCGCGGCGGCCGCGCTCGACTGGCATCCGGAGCACGGCGACTGCTGCCAGCACCTGGTCTTCACCTCGCCGGGCCTGGACCGCGAGGGGCTCGAAGAGGTCCTGGAGTCCTGCCTGTTGACCGACGAGGAGTACGCCGCCGGACGCGACGCCTGGAAGCACCTGCCCCCCGCCTTCGACACCCTCCTGGAGGTCTGAATGTCCCCCCGCAAGCCGTCCCCGCGCACCCAGAAGCCCCGCCCCAACCCCCTGGACCAGGCGAAGATCACGTACATCGACTACAAGGACACCGATCTGCTCCGGAAGTTCATCTCGGACCGCGGCAAGATCCGCTCCCGGCGGGTCACCCGTGTCAGCGCCCAGCAGCAGCGGCTGCTCGCGCGGGCGATCAAGAACGCCCGGGAGATGGCGCTGCTGCCCTACGGCTCTCCTCGCTGAAGCGCGCCCCACCCGGCCCTCCGAAGGCGGGCATCTTCCTACGTGTGACCCGTAGGCGGATGCCCGCCTTTCGTCGTATTCATGACCCCCGATCGGCCGATGGCCTGGACCACGACGCGGATGGTGGAACACGAAGGGCGCGGTACGCGTCTCTCTCTAGCGGGGGCTGGTGTTCGCATGTCATGCGGGGGCCTGGGCAGGTGCTGACAGAGCTGTAACCAAGGGAACACCCCGCGTGCACGTGCATCTGCCCATGCATCGGCATGTGAACACAGCTATGATCCGGGAACAGTTGACCACTGCATCTAGAGCCACATCAGGCACTGCACCACCGGGGAGCGACCTGTGCACCACGTGTTTAACGGCATGGCGGCCACGGAGCTTCACGGGGTGGTCTGGCAGAAGAGCAGGCACAGCAACTCGCAGGGATCCTGCGTGGAGTTCGCGAAACTGCCCGGTGGCGACGTCGCCGTGCGCAACTCGCGCTTCCCCGAGGGCCCGGCGCTCGTCTACACGCGGGCGGAGATAGAGGCGATGCTGCTCGGGATGAAGGACGGGGAGTTCGACCACCTGATAGGTGGCTAGCCCGCTGAAAAGTGCCCGCTGAAAAGCGGGTGCGGCCGCCCATGAAGGCGGCCGGCCCGCCTACGACAGCTGGAAGAGCGCCCAGACCACCTTGCCGCGCAGGGTGCCCGCGAGCGGGTGCCAGCCCCAGCTGTCGCTGAAGGAGTCCACCAGGAACAGGCCGCGGCCCGACTCGGCGGAGAAGTCGTCGTCCGTCTCGCGCGCCACCGGACTGTCGTCGCTGGGATCGCGCACCGCGCACACCAGACGCGAGGTCCAGCGCATCAAGTGCAGCCGCACCGGCGGGTTCTGGTCGCGCGGGGTGTCGGAGGGCAGCGCGTGTCTGAGGGCGTTGGTGACGAGTTCGGAGACGACGAGGGCTATGTCGTCGAAGCGCTCTTCCAGTTCCCACTGGTCCAGCGTCTTGCGCGTGAACTGCCGTGCGCTGCCCACCGCTTCGTAGCGGGCGGGCAGGGAGCAGGATGCCGCGCTGGAGACCGCAGAAGGGTCGAGTGGGGGAAGCCCCTGCCGTAACGGCTCGAGCATGGTCGATCCATTCGTCCCCATGCGAGGCACTCCCCGGTTTCGCGGTACATAGCGATGGAGCGGTGGCGCGGTCGGTGGTACAGAGGTGGCGCGCGGACCATGGTTCCGAATGCGTACAGCAGATGCAAGGGCAGATGCACGTGCACGCGCCGGACTTGGCCGTTCCCATGCCACTTCTTGCCCATTTCTTCCTACGACTTCTTGTGGAGGACTTCCGAAGGCTTTCCGTTTCTGTAACCGAACGAGTACGGCCTGAAGCGTTTAATGGCAGACTGCTGGCTTCCAAGTGATGGGGAGGATTGAGCGAAGTGACCGCAGGGGAGTCGAGCGGCTCGGTCGTACGGCGCATGCTCCTTGGCTCGCAACTCAGGCGCCTCAGGGAATCGCGTGGCATCACCCGTGAAGCGGCCGGCTACTCGATCCGCGCTTCCGAATCGAAGATCAGCCGCATGGAGTTGGGACGGGTGAGCTTCAAGTCCAGGGACGTCGAGGACCTGCTGACGCTGTACGGCGTCACCGAAGAGACCGAGCGCGTCGCGCTGCTCTCGCTCGCCAAAGAGGCCAACCTCGCGGGCTGGTGGCACAGTTACTCCGACGTCCTGCCCGGCTGGTTCCAGACCTATGTGGGTCTCGAAGGCGCCGCATCGCTCATCCGCGTCTATGAAGTCCAGTTCGTCAACGGCCTGTTGCAGACCGAGGCGTACGCCCATGCGGTCGTCGCGCGCGGCATGAAGGGCGCGAGCAAAGCCGAGATCGAGCGCCGCGTCGCGCTCCGTCTGGAGCGCCAGAAGCTGCTCGTGTCCGAGCGCGCTCCCCGCTTCCACTGCGTACTCGACGAGGCGGCCCTGCGACGCCCGTACGGAGACCGGGAAGTGATGCGCGGTCAGATCCAGCATCTCATCGACATCTCGGAACGGCCGAATGTCACCCTTCAGGTGATGCCGTTCAGTTTCGGTGGGCACTCGGGCGAGAGCGGAGCGTTCACGATGCTGCGCTTCCCGGAATCGGACCTCTCGGACGTCGTGTACGTGGAGCAGCTGACCGGAGCCCTGTATCTCGACAAGGGCGAGGAAGTGGCCCAGTACGAGCGGGTGGTGAGCCAGTTGCAGAGCGACAGCCCGAATCCGGCCGATAGCCGGGATCTTCTCCGTGGTCTACTCCAACTGACCTGAAACGTCAGTACGATGACGTGAAATCAGATGTCTGCACAGTCTGCGGCAAGGGGTCTCATGTCCTTCTTCACTGACCTGGCTCACCAGTACATCGACGGTGAGTGGAAGGCCGGATCCGGCTCCTGGGACATCATCGACTTCAACCCGTACAACGGGGAGAAGCTGGCGTCGATCACCGTGGCCACGGCCGACGAGGTGGACCAGGCCTACCGGGCGGCCGAGCGTGCGCAGAAGGAGTGGGGCGCGACCAACCCCTACGCCAGGCGCGGAGTCTTCGAGCGTGCGCTGCGCATCATCGAGGACCGCGAGGACGAGATATCCGAGGCGATAGTCGCCGAGCTGGGCGGCACCCGGCTCAAGGCCGCCTTCGAGCTGCACCTCACCAAGGAATTCCTGCGCGAGGCCGTCCATGTCGCGCTGCAGCCCGAGGGCCGCATCCTTCCGTCGCCCGACGACGGCAAGGAGAACCGCCTCTACCGCGTCCCGGTGGGCGTGGTCGGGGCCATCAGCCCCTTCAACTTCCCGCTCCTGCTCTCCCTCAAGACGGTCGCCCCGGCGCTCGCCCTGGGCAACGCGGTGGTGCTCAAGCCGCACCAGAACACGCCCGTGATGGGCGGCAGCTTCCTTGCCAGGCTGTTCGAGGACGCGGGACTTCCGGCAGGCGTCCTGAACGTCGTCATCACGGACATCGCCGAGATCGGTGACGCGTTCATCGAACACCCGGTGCCGAGCGTCATCTCCTTCACCGGCTCGGACCGCGTCGGCCGGCACGTCGGCACGGTCTGCGCGTCGAACTTCAAGCGCTCGATCCTGGAGCTCGGCGGCAACAGCGCCCTTGTCGTCCTGGACGACGCGGACGTCGACTACGCCGTGGACGCGGCGGTCTTCAGCCGGTTCGTGCACCAGGGGCAGGTCTGCATGGCCGCCAACCGCATCCTCGTGGACCGGTCGCTGCAGGCGGAGTTCACCGAGAAGTTCGTCGCGAAGGTCGCCACCCTGAAGGCCGGCGACCCGGCGGACCCGGCGACCCACATCGGCCCGCTGATCAACTCCTCGCAGGCCGACGCGGTGATGAAGACCGTCGAGCAGACGGTCGCGTCGGGCGCGAAGGCGCTGATCCACGGCCATGTCGAGGGCAACCTCGTGCACCCCACCGTCCTCGCGGACGTGCCGGCCGACTCCCCGGTCCTGCAGCAGGAGATCTTCGGCCCCGTCGCGATCCTGATGCCCTTCGACGGCGAGGACGACGCCCTGCGGATCACCAACGACACCCCGTACGGGCTCAGCGGCGCCGTCCACACGGCCGACGTGGAGCGCGGTGTGCGGTTCGCGCGGCAGGTGAAGAGCGGCATGTTCCACGTGAACGACGGCACCGTGCACGACGAGCCGATCGTGCCCTTCGGCGGCGAGAAGAGCTCGGGCGTCGGGCGGCTGAACGGCGAGTCGACGGTGGACGCGTTCACGACGCAGAAGTGGATCTCGGTGCAGCACGGAAGGTCGCGCTTCCCCTTCTGAGAACCGTTCCGCGTACGTCGTGGAACTCCCCGACCGAACCTCCGGACCCTTGCGGACAGAACCTGACCCCCACGGGGCGGATGTTGGTGGGGTGGGGGAAACCCCGCCCGCGCCCCCCCCGGGGGGTGGGTGGGGGAAACAAAAACACACCCCACAGCCCACACGAGGC
>NZ_JBHYIG010000165.1:0-21715 GCF_042740015.1 Streptomyces sp. NPDC059037 | reverse complement strand
GACGTGGCGCGCTTCGACCCCGCCGCCGAACCCGCCGTGGGCGCCCCGCGGGGGGTGGGGGCGGCCGCCCGGGTCCAGCCACGGTCGGCCGGCGGGGCGTACAGCGCACAGGGGGTCGCGGCGGCCCCCCCCCGGGGCGGGGGGGTGTGTGTCGGGGGTGGCGCCACCCACCCCGCCCCCGCCCCCTACCGCGCGGGGGGCCCTCGGCGGGAGGCTGCGGAAGACGGGGGCGCTGGACGTACCGGGCGATGAGGACAAGAGACCGATCCCTTCCAGAGGCCGACGCCCGGTCCAACTGCACCTGATGAGGCGGCAGTTCACGGGCACGGCATGGGCAGTCAGAAACTTGCGGGACGCTGATCAGCTGACGCCCGTCATCGTGACGCAACCCGACCGCCGGCGTCCATGAAGAGGTTCGCCCCCGCCCCGAGGAACTTCAGGCCCCGGGGCGTACAAGGTCCTCTCGCGCCGCATCGTCTCCCGCGCCCTGACCCCGCCCCCGCCCTCGGCGGCGCCGGGTGGCGCCCGGCGGGCTGGTGAGGACGGCCAGGCAGGTGATGATCAGGGCGATGCCGGTCCAGCCGGTGGCGGGGAGGCGTTCGCCGACGACCAGGACGGCGAGTACGGCGGCGACGGCCGGTTCCAGGAGGGTCAGGGTGGTCGCCGTGCTGGCGGGCACATGTGCGAGGCCCCAGCCGAACAGGACGTACCCGGCGAACATGGGGACCAGCGCCATGTAGGTGCCCACGGCCGCGTTGGACCAGGAGCTGATGAGCGGCGCTCCGGTGGCAAGCAGGACGGGCAGGAGGAGCAGGCCGCCGAGGCCGAAGACGGAGCCCATCGCCGCGCGGGAGGGGATCTCACGGGTGATGAGGCGGTGCGCGGCCCAGGAGTAGAGGGCGTAGGTCGCGGCGGCGACCAGGCCGAGGCTCACGCCGAGCAGGGTGTCGGCCACCGATGACGGGCCCCCGCCGTCGGCGGCCTCGGCCACGCACAGCAGGACGGTGCCGAGCAGGCCGAGGGCCGCCGCCAGCATCCAGCGGCGCGTGAGCCGGCGGCGGTCCATGACGCGTTCGATCAGGGCCGACGCGAGGGGAGCGGTGCCGAGCGACACCACGGTGCCGACCGCGACCCCGGCCAGGTGCATGGAGCTGTAGAACGCCAGCGGATAGACGGCCACCGCGACCGCGCCGAGCAGGACCGTGCCGCGCTGGGCGCGAAGGCGGGCCGCGTGGCGGGCGATCTGAGACGCGGCGACGAGGGCCTGGAGGAGGCCGCCGAGGCCCATGGCGACGGCGCCGATGGCGAGCGGGCCCACGTCCGGCGCGAACGTCGCGGCCGTGCCCGTCGTGCCCCAGAGAACCGAGGCCGCAAGTACGCACAGTGCGCCCATCCCCGCGGGCTGGACTCGTCCGTCGGGCCGCTTCACATCCGTTCCAGGAGGGTGGCCGCCATGGCGCGGGCATGCTGGAGGCGGCCGCCGTCGCCTTCCAGGCCGGCCCGCGCCATCGCGCCCTCCAGCAGGAAGGCGAGGTGTTCGGCCGTCGCATGCGCAGCGTCCGGGCGCTCGGGCAGCAGCTCCTCCAGGTGGCCGGCGATCAGGCGCTCGACCTCCTCCTTGTGGGCGCGCACCACGGCCCGGCCGTCGTCGCCGGCCGGGAGTTCGGCGGCGGCGTTGAGCAGTCCGCAGCCGCGGAAGCCGTGCTCGTAGGCGAAGGCGGCGTGGTCGGCATAGGCGTCGAAGACCGCCAGCACGCCCTCGCGCGGGCCCTTGGCGCGCTCAAGCCGTGCCCGGTACAGGCCGAGCCACTCCTCGTGCCGGGCGTCCAGGTAGGCGCGGACCAGGTCGGCCTTGGAGGAGAAGTTGTTGTAGAGGCTCATCTTCGCCACGCCGGCCTCGGCCGTGATCGTGTCGATGCCGGTCGCCGCCACGCCGTCCGCGTAGAAGCGGCGGGCAGCGGTCGCGAGCAGCCGCTCGCGGGCCGGTCGCCGCCGCCCCCGTTCCGGCGTGGGCGTCCTCGCGTCGGTCTCGCTCATCACAGTCCAAACTAGGTAGGTAGGTCTACCTAGATTAGATGAAGGGCGGGAATCATGGAAGCGGGGCGGGATCGGCCTCCGCGGAGAATCCCACTGAATGAGTGATCTATCCGCGCAGAGGAGTGACGCTCCTTGCTGGGGCGCCGACCGGGTTGTGACCATCGCCCGATGGACGGACGGAAGCGGAATGCCGAGCTGGACGGCGTCGCAGAGACGACGCTATGGACGTTGCACCACCGCGCTCTGGCCGCGAGGAACCCTGGCTCGGCCCTGACGGACCCGAAGGCGATCGAGGTGATCGACGCCGTCGACTACCCCTTTGAACGGCGGTTCGGTACCGGCAACTGGGGCTTCGCGCAGGGGATGGCGGTACGGGCACGCTGTTACGACCGAGAGGTGCGCCGCTTTCTGAAGGACCACCCGGACGGCACGGTCGTCTCGCTCGGGGAGGGTCTGGAGACGCAGTTCTGGCGGGTGGACAACGGCAGGGTGCGCTGGCTCGGGGTCGACCTGCCCGAAGTCGCGGAGCTGCGGCGGCGGTTGCTGCCGGACGCGCCACGCCACCGCACGCTGCCCTGCTCGGCCACCGACTCGCGGTGGATGGACGAGGTCGACGCCTCGCGCGGGGTGCTGATCATCGCCCAGGGGATGCTGATGTATCTCCCGCTGGACGTGGTGCACCGGCTCATCGAGGCGTGCGCCGCCCGCTTCCCCGGGGCGGAGTTCGTCTTCGACACCCCGCCCGCCTGGATGGCCGCCCGCACCGCACGGGGGCGGTGGAAGTACCCCGCCGGATACCGGCCGCCGCCGATGCTCTGGGGGATGACTCCGGCGCATCGGCGGGGGCTCCACGCGGTGCATCCGAACATCGCCGCCGTACGAGCGGTTCGGGAGCCACGGGGGCGGGGTTTCCTCTGCGGGTGGCTGCTGCCGCTGGCCGGCCTTCTTCCCGCGATCCGCGCGCGAAAGCCGCTCTGGGTGACGCGCGTGTCTTTCGGTCTGACGGAACATCACCAAGGAGTCAACAGATGACGGATCGCCTGGCAACCGAGAAAGTCTGCGCGCCGCGAGCACCGAGCAGGGCCGTTCTCGTCGAAGGCGCCACGCTGCGGCTGCGGGAATTCCTGCCCGGCGATGTCGAAGGCGTACTCGGCATTTTCGGCGACCCGCGCACCACCCGTGAGTTCGGCATGCCGCCCTTTGAGCGCGCCGACGCCGCGGCGCTCGTCGAGCAGGCCAGGGCGGGCGCCGCGCGGACTCCTCGCACGCACTACCGGCTCGGCGTCAGCGAGATCGCCACGGGCGAGCTGATCGGCTCGGCGAAGCTGATCGTCGAGGACCAGTCGGGCGAGGGCGGCATGGTCCGCGTCGGCTACCGCAGCGCGGAGGTCGGTCTCGCGCTGCGCGCCGACCGGGTGAGCTTCGGCCACAGCGTCGAGATCGGCTTCCTGCTGGGCGTTCTCGGCTTCGACCGGCTCGGACTGCACCGCGTCTGGTCGGGGTTCATGCCGTCCAACATCGCCGCGCAGCGGGCCATCGAGAAGGCAGGCATGGTCCGCGAGGGAGTGCTGCGCCACTACGGCCACGTGGACGGCGTGTGGCACGACATCGTCCAGTACTCGATTCTCGAGGACGACTGGAAGGCCCTCTGCGGCCGGTGAGCGGCCGGTGAACCGCCGGGGCGAACGTTAGCCGCATGTTAGATCTCGGCCCCGGCCGTTGTCGGATGATCCTTCGCGCGGTGAACCTGCGGGGGCCTGCTGCTCTGCCTGCGGGCCGACATGCCCGCAACGTGTGAGGAGATGCCCGGTGACAACGTCACTTCCCGGCGCCGTCGACAGCCCGCCGCCACCCGCAAGGAGCCCCTGGAAGGCGCTGGTCGGCGGCTCGATCGGCAATCTGGTCGAGTGGTACGACTGGTTCGTCTACTCCAGCTTCGCCGTGTACTTCGCCTCGTCGTTCTTCCCCGAGGGAAACTCCACGGCGCAGCTCCTGAACACCATGGGCATCTTCGCCGTCGGGTTCCTGATGCGCCCGGTCGGCGGGTGGCTGCTCGGGCGGCTCGGCGACCGCAAGGGGCGCAAGGCGGCGCTGACCGCGACCGTGAGCCTGATGTCGGCGAGCGCACTCCTTATCGCGATCGCGCCGACGTATGACCAGGCCGGATATCTGGGCGTCGTGGTGCTGCTGCTCGCCCGGCTGCTGCAGGGGCTCTCGGTCGGCGGCGAGTACGCGGCCAGCGCCACCTATCTGACGGAGGCGTCGGCTCCGGGGCGGCGCGGCTTCGCTTCGAGCTTCCAGTACGTGTCGATGACGCTGGGCCAACTGTGCGGCCTGGCCCTGCAGATGGTGCTGCAGCGGACCATGGACCCGGACGCGCTCACCTCGTGGGGGTGGCGGATCCCGTTCTTCGTCGGCGCACTCGGCGCCGCGGTCGTCTTCTATCTGCGCCGCAATCTCCTGGAGACCGAGGCCTACGAGGAAGAGGAGGACGTGGCCACGGATCCTCGCGCCGGCCGCGGAACGTTGCGCGCACTGGCGCCCTACAAGCGGGAGTTGGTGCTGGTCCTCGCCCTGACGCTGGGCGGTTCGGTGTCGTACTACACGTACACCACGTATCTGACCAAATACCTGTCGAACACCGCGGGCCTTGCCAAGCAGGACGCCACGCTGGTGAGCTTCTGCGCGCTGACGGTGTTCATGTGTCTGCAGCCGCTGGGCGGCATGCTGTCGGACCGGATCGGGCGGCGTCCGCTGCTGATCGCCTTCGGCGCCGGATCGATGTTCGGGAGCGTGCCGCTGCTCTCCGCGCTCGGCGGCGTGGACGGCTTCTGGCAGGCCTTCGGGTTGATGTTGATCGCCCTGGTGATCGTCACCGGCTATACGTCGATCAACGCGGCCGTGAAGGCGGAGCTGTTCCCCACCCACATCCGCGCCCTTGGCGTGGCGCTGCCCTATGCGCTGGCGCAGGCGCTGTTCGGCGGCACGGCCGAGTACGTGGCGCTGTGGTTCAAGGACGCCGGTATCGAGTCGGGCTTCTACTGGTACGTGTCGGGCTGCGCCGCGGTGTCCTTCGTGGTGTACCTGGCGATGCGCGAGACGCGGGACATCGCGCTCAAGCGGTCGGAGCGCGAAGCCGCGGCAGGGGAGGGGAAGTCGGCGGATGTGGTCGCCCAGGTGGCCGGGCGATGACCCGGGTCACGGGCCGTAAGGCCTGATCAGGGGCGGCGTACCCTGTCCGGGGTCAAGGGGGCGGGGTACGCCGAATCGAGGAGTGACGGATGCAGGTGCTGCTCGTCGAGGACGACGACCGTCTTGCCGAGGTCCTGGGCCAGGCGATTGCGGCGCGGGGGCACCGCACGGTGCGTGCAGGGCGGGCCGACGACGCGCTGCGGCTGAAGCAGGGCATGGACTTCGTGCTGCTCGACCTCGGTCTTCCGGACCTGGACGGGCTGCAGCTGCTGCGCAGGCTGCGCAAGGTGTCCGCCGTACCCGTCATCGTGATCACCGCACGCTCGGACGAGGGCACGGTCCTCCAGGGACTGCGGTCGGGGGCCGACGACTACTTGGTCAAGCCGTTCCGCATCGAGGAACTCCTTGCCCGGATGGACGCGGTGATGCGCCGCACCGGACGGACCGGCTCAGGTCCCGCGCCCGCGCCGGAGACCGTCCGGGTCGGCGACGTGGCGGTCGACCTGCGCGCCCGGGAGGTGACCGTGGCCGGGCGGCCCGTCGCCCTGACCCGGCGCGAGTTCGACGTCCTGGCGCTGCTCGCCCGCGAGCCGGGTGTGGTGCGAGCGCGTGAGGAGATCCTGGACGCGGTGTGGGGCGACGCCTACTTGGCGGTGTCGCGGTCGCTCGACGTACACATAGCCGGGATCCGCGCCAAGACCGGCTGCCCGGGCCTGATCCGCACCCTGCGCGGCACCGGCTACCGCCTTGCCGAGGACTGATGCGCCGCCGCCTGCGCCTGACGTACGTCCTCCTGATCGGCGCGCTGCTCGGTGCCCTTGCCGTGCCGCTGGGCCTTGCCTACGCACAGCAGCGCACGCACCAACTGCTCCTGGACCGCCGCGCGGACGCCACCCACCTGGCCGGTCTCGCGGAACAGGCGGTACGGGAGGGCGGCCCGGCCGAAGCGGACCTGGCGGCGGAGGTCCGCAGGTACACCTGGCTCTACGACGCCGGGGCCGAGGTCAGGGACGCCACCGGAGCGGTCCTCGCTGCCGGCGGCGTCGGCGTCGGCGACGGCGCGCGCGACGCACGGCACGGAGCCCTTGCCGGGCGGACCACGGAACGACTGCCGCTGGTGACGCCGTTCGGGCCGCGACGCGTGACGGTGGCCGAACCCGCGGGCCGGGACGCCCAGGTCGTCGGTACGGTCCTGCTGGTCGCGCCGGCGGACGCGGCGCGCCGTGACGTCGCCCTGGTGTGGGCGGCGCTCGCCGCGGGCGCCGTCGCGATGTTCGCCGCGGCCTATGTGGCGGCGGGACGCCTGGCCCGGTGGACGCTGAGGCCGGTGGCGGAGCTGGACGCGGCGACGGAGGCGATCGCCGCGGGGCAGTTGCACGCGCGGGCGCCGGTCGGCGGCTCAGGGCCTTCGGAGCTGCGGCGCCTTGAGGAGCGGTTCAACGCGATGGCCGACATCGTGGCCGCGGTGGTGGAGCGGCAGCGGGCGTTCGTCGCGGATGCCTCGCACGAGCTGCGTACGCCGCTTGCCGTGCTGACGCTGCGGGTGGAGAACCTGCGGTCGGAGCTGACCGACCCCGGATCGCAGGACTACGAGCGCGCCCTCGACGAGATCGACCGGCTCAGCGCCCTGCTCGACGACCTCCTCGCCCTCGCCCAGGTGGAGAGCGGCACGCCCGCCGCGGTGGAACCCGTGGACGTGGTGGGCGAGGTGCGGCCGAGGCTCGATGCCTGGGCGGAGGTGGCCGAGGCGCGCGGGATCGGCTTCGCCGTCCGGCTGCCCGGGGAGCTGACCGCCCGCTGTGTGCCGCAGACCGCGGGACGTGTCCTGGACGTCGCGGTCGACAACGCGCTGAAGTTCACCCCGGAGGGCGGGCGGGTCGAGGTGAGCCTGGCCGAGGCCGCGGGGGAGGTGGTGCTGCGCGTCGCCGACGACGGACCGGGGCTGCCGCCCGATGAACTCGCCGTGGCCAGGGACCGGTTCTGGCGCTCCCCCCGGCACTCCAACGTCGACGGCAGCGGGCTCGGCCTCGCCCTCGCCGATGAGCTGGCGCGCGCGAGCGGCGGCAGCCTGGACCTGCTGCCGCGGGAGCCGCACGGTTTGGTGACGCGGCTGAGGCTGCCGCTTCAGCCGTCGGGGGCGCGTCAGTAGCGGTTGGGTCTGCCGCTTCAGCCGTGGGCGGCACGTCAGTAGCGGTTGGGTCTGTCGGTTCAGCGGTGGGTGGCGCGGTGGTAGTGGTGCGCTTGTCGGTTCAGTGGTGGGTGGCGCGTAGTAGCGGCTGCGCATCCCGCTTCAGCTGTGGGCGGCGCGTCCGTGGCGGTTGGGTCTGCCGCTTCAGTCGTGGGCGGCGCGTCCGCAGTGGTTGCTCCTGCCCCTTCAGTCGTGGGCGGCGCGTAGTCGCGTGCGCCAACAGCGGCTGCGCCCCCCTCAGCCGTAAGCCCCCCGGTAGTAAGCCACCGCCCCCGGGTGCAGCGGCACGCTGCCGGTCCCGATCGCGTACCGCTCGTCGAGATAGCCGCCCGGCACCTCGGGGCCCGGCAGCTGCTCCCTGGCCTCGAACATCACCCGGGTCACCGCCTCCGCCACCTGCGCGGGGAGGTCACGGCGGGCCACCAGATAGCTGGGGACGCCCACCGTGGGCACCGCGTGCGGCACTCCGTAGGTGCCGGCCGGCACCTCCACCGGGACGTAGGGCGCACCATGGCGTTCGCGCAGGGCCGACGCCTGGCGGTCGAGCGGCAGCAGACGCACCGGTGTCCCGGCCGTGAGGCGGGTGATCGCCGCCGTGGGGATGGTGCCGCACCAGAAGAGGGCCGCGACGTCGCCGCGCGCCAGCGCCCGCGTGGACGCGTCGAGATCGAGCCGCACCTCCCGCACCGGGCGGGACAGGCGGGCGGCGAGCACCCGTTCGGCGACCACGGCGGTGCCCGATCCCGCCGCGCCCACGGCGACCCGGCGGCCGGCCAGGTCCGTCAGGCTCCGCGGAGTGGAGTCGGCGGGGACGGCGAGGTGGAGGTAGTTGAGGTAGATCCGGGCCAGTGCCCGTACGGGGACGGGGGTCCGGAAGCCGCCCGCGCCGGCCCGCGCGTCCGCGGCGGTGTCCCCGAGGGACAGGGCGAGATCGGCGTCGCCCGTCGCGAGGAGACGCAGGTTCGCCACGCTGGCCGAGGTGTGCAGGACACGGGCCCTCAGCCCCGGCTCCCGGGCGCCGAGCTCGCGGGCGAGACGCTCCCCGAACCGGGCGAAGGGGCCGCCCCGCGCACCTGTCGCCAGGGTGAGACGCGCCGTCGGTCCTTCGGACCCGCCCGGCGGGCATCCGGATGCGGCGGCGAGCAACGGGAGGGCGGCCGCGGTGGCGCCCAGGACGGCCCGCCGGCCGGGACCCGGGGCCGGTGTCACTGCGCCTCGAGGATCTCGCGCAGGGTGTCGACGGCGTGCGCGCGGTGCTCGTCGAGGTGCCGGACGGCGGTCTCGACGTCACCGGCCCGCAGCGCCTCGACGATCGCGCGGTGCTCGTGGACGACACGCTCACGGTTGGGCGATGCCACGTAGTAGAGCGAGCGGTAGGCGTCCGTCGCGTCCCACAGCGTGGAGATCAGCCGGATCAGCCGGGGCATGCAGGACGCCTCGATGAGGGCGAAGTGGAAGCGCCGGTTGGCGGCGGCCATCGCGCTGACGTCGCCGGCCTCGCTCGCCTCCTCCACGGCGCGCTCGGCCTCGTCGAGCGTGGCGAGGAGCGCGGGGGAGAGCCGGGTGCAGGCCTCGCGGACGGCCTCGGCCTCGAGGAGTTCGCGGATGCGGTACACCTCGCGCAGGTCGTCGAGGGACAACTCCGTGACGAAATAGCCGCGATGCACCCGGTGGACGACCATGCCTTCGCCCTCGAGGATCTTCAGCGCCTCCCGCAGCGGCACCCGGCTCACCTCAAGCCGTTCGGCGAGCGCGTCCTGCCGGATCGCGGTGCCCGGTTTCAGCTCGCCGCTGGTGATGGCGCGCCGCAGTTCGTCCAGGACGAACTGCTGGGCGGTCGGTGGCCGCCGCCGCTGTGCCGTGCTGCTCATCACCCGTCACCTCTTCGTTTCCGGCGCCCGGTACTCGGTCACGCCGCGTCCATCTTCCTACCCGGCCGCATCCGGTGCGTCCGCGGCCCCGGCCTGCTTGAGGCCGAGCTCGGCGAGGAGCGCCGCGGTGTCCTCCCCGAGGCGCGGTGGCGCGGTGCGGTAGGCGGCGGGCGTGGCGCCGAGCCGGATGGGGTTGGCCACCTGGGCGGCGGGTGTTTCCCGGCGCGGGTCGTCGATCGCGGTCTGCGGGTCGAGCCCCAGGCGCTCGGCCAGTTCGAAGGCCGCGGCCATGTCGTTGATCGGGCCGCAGGGCACCCCCGCCGCGGTCAGGTCCTCGAACCAGTCGTCCGCCGTCCGCGCGGACAGCGCCGCGGCGAGCTCGGGCAGGAGCTCCTCCCGGTGGGCGACCCGCGCGCTGTTCGTCGCGAAGCGCTCGTCATCCGCGAGGTCCGCCCGGCCGATACTCGTGCACAGAGTGCCGAACTGCCGGTCGTTGCCGACCGCGAGGACCAGCGGCCGGTCCTTCGCCGCGATCACTTCGTACGGGACGATGCTCGGGTGCCGATTGCCCATGGCCTGCGGCACCACCCCCGCACCGACGTACGCCGAGGACTGATTGGTCAGCGCCGACAGGAGTGACGACAGCAGGGACACCTCCACCTTCTGGCCGGCGCCGGTGCGCTCGCGGTGCCGCAGCGCGGCGAGGATGCCCATCCCGGCGTGCAGGCCGGTGATCACGTCCACCAGGGCCACGCCCGCCTTCGTGCCCTGCCCGCCGGGCTCCCCGGTGACGCTCATCAGGCCGCCCATGGCCTGGACGAGGAGGTCGTAGCCGGGCAGCCGGGCGCCGGCGTCGGTGCCGAACCCGGTCACCGAGCAGTACACCAGGCCGGGATTGAGGGCCCGCATCTCCTCGTATCCGAGGCCGAGGCGGTCCATCGTGCCGGGCCGGAAGTTCTCCACGACGACGTCCGCGCGGGCCACGATCGCGCGGGCCGCCTCCTGGCCCGACTGCTGCCCCAGGTCGAGCGTGACCGAGCGCTTGTTGCGGTTGACGCCGAGGAAGTACGTGGCCTCGCCGTCGGCGAAGGGCGGGCCCCAGGCCCGGGTGTCGTCCCCCGTGCCCGGCCGCTCGATCTTGATCACCTCGGCGCCGAGATCGGCGAGGAGCATGGTCATGTACGGCGCCGCGAGCACCCGCCCGAAGTCGGCGACGACGATCCCTGACAGCGCCCCCTGGGGGGCGGGGCTGAACTGGCCCGGCATGGCGGCTCCCTTCCTGGCCCGTGAATCCCTGGCCCATGAACCTACGCACGGGGAAGCGGATAATCAATACTGGATCCAAAATCCGATCTAGGGCTAGCCTATGCCCGACCGACCCCGCACACCAGGACCCGCACACCCCGATCCGCACACCCCGACCCCGCACACCCCGATCCGGAGGCCGCCCCATGCGCACCCACCCCTTCGACCTCTTCGCCATCGACGACCTGCTCACCGATGAGGAGCGCGAGATCCAGCGCACCGTCCGCACCATGGGCGAGCGCGAACTGCGCCCGCAGGTCGCGCAGTGGTTCGAGGACGGCGCCATACCCGCCCGTGAACTCGCCCGCGAACTGGGCAAGTTGGGGGTCCTCGGCATGCACCTGGAGGGCTACGGCTGCGCCGGCACCGGCGCCCTGTCCTACGGCCTCGCCTGCCTCGAACTGGAAGCCGTCGACTCCGGACTGCGCAGCCTGGTGTCCGTCCAGGGCTCCCTCGCGATGTACGCGATCTGGAAGTACGGCTCCGAGGAGCACAAGCAGGAATGGCTGCCCGGGATGGCCGCGGGCGAGAAGATCGGCTGCTTCGGCCTGACCGAGCCCGACGCAGGATCGGACCCCGGCTCCATGCGTACGACGGCCCGGCGCGACGGCTCCGACTGGATCCTCGACGGCACCAAGATGTGGATCACCAACGGCTCGGTGGCCGACGTCGCCGTCGTCTGGGCCCGCACCGACGAGGGCGTACGCGGCTTCGTCGTCCCCACCGGCACCCCCGGCTTCTCCGCCCCCGAGATCAAGCGGAAGCTGTCGCTGCGCGCGAGCGTCACCAGCGAGCTCGTGCTCGAAGACGTCCGCCTGCCCGCCGAGGCCATGCTGCCGTCCGCGCGCGGGCTCTCCGGACCGCTCGGCTGCCTGAACGAAGCCCGCTTCGGCATCGTCTTCGGTGCCATCGGCGCCGCCCGCGACTGCCTGGAGACGGCGATCTCCTACGTCGGCGACCGCACCGTCTTCGGCCGGGCCCTGGCCTCCTACCAGCTCACCCAGCAGAAGCTCGCCGACATGACGCTCGAACTGGGCAAGGGCATGCTGCTCGCGCTGCGACTCGGCCGCCTCAAGGACGAGGGGCGGCTGACGCCCGAGCAGATCAGCCTCGGCAAGCTCAACAACGTACGCGAAGCCATCGCGATCGCCCGTGAGTGCCGCACCCTGCTCGGGGCCAACGGCATCACCCTCGAATATCCGGTGATCCGCCACGCCAACAACCTCGAGTCGGTCCTCACCTACGAGGGCACCAGCGAGGTCCACACCCTGGTCATCGGCAAGGCCCTCACGGGTGAGGGCGCCTTCCGCTGATCTGTCACACACGGATCCGCAGCATGTGCCGGCCGTTGCCGAGGCGCGGGCTGGCCGACGGTGGTCCGACCCGGCATCACCTGGTCGGGCACCGGCTCATGGTCAGGGAGAGTGCGGGCGGTCGACGCCGGCGGCGCCGGGCTCGCCGCCCAGGACGTACAGCTCCGGCAGGTTGACCACGACGGCCTCCTGCGTGCTGCGGGCGATGACCACGACCGCCTCTTCGTCGGGGCTGGGGTTCTCCTCGCGGTGCGGTACGTACGGGGGGACGAAGACGTAGTCGCCCGGTGCCGTGCGGATCCGGATCTCCTGCGGGGTTCCGCCGGAGTCGTCGAGGAAGACGAACTCCGGGTGGCCCTTGATGACATGGATGGCGGTCTCGGACGCGCCGTGATGGTGATTGGAGGAGGCGGTGTTCGGGGCGACGTGCGTCTGGCCCATCCAGATGTGCTCCGAACCGACGCTCCGCCCGCTGATCGCGGCGAACCGCCGCATGCCGCCCGTCTGCGCGGTCTCTCCGTCCAGGGCGTCGGCGCGGATGTGATGCACGCGGGAGTTGAGCCGTGGCGCTCCGGCCTCATGGTCGGGGAGGTCGGGGAGGTCGGGGAGGTCGGGGTGGAAGGCGTCACGAGGAGCGGCGGCCGACTCGTCGTCGGAGGGCGAGTGCGCGGTGTTCGGGGCCATCGGAGCATCCTGCCACCGCGGAGCATCCTCTGTGCCCCACCTCACTTTCCGCCGCGTATACGCCACCGTACAAACGGGCTATCGTCGCCTTATACGCATCCGTACAAGTGAACGGAGACCGCGAGATGACAGTCGCCTTCGATGAACGCGAACGCAAGGTCGATGGTGCCGTGGGGGTGCACCGTCTCCCCGAGTCCTTCCGCGCACTGAGTTCGTTGTCGGTCATCGATTACGTCGACCGCTTCGCCGTCGCCACGGATGTCGTCGCCTCGCCGGAGCAGTGGGCCCGTGCCATGTTCGGTGACGTCCCCAGCCCCGCCGAGCGGTTCATCTGGCGCGGTCTGCTCGGGATCCGGCTCAGCCGGGGGCGATCGCCGCAGACCGTGGCCGGCTGGCGGATCGCCGGACGCGGTGAGGACTGGATACGGCTCGAGGCCGCCTCCTGGTTTCTGACCGGCAATCTTGTCGTGCGGGCGGCCGACGGGCGGGTGTCGCTTGGCACGTTCCTGCGTTACGACCGGTGGTTGGGTCGACTGCTGTGGCCCCCGCTGTCCGCCGTCCACCGCCGACTGGTACCTGGCGTGCTGCGCGACGCGGAGGCGAAGGTACGAACCGTGCGCTGAGGCGATGAAGCGGGCCCCTACGCCTTCTTGACCACGCTGGACTTGAGCTGCATGGGGCCGAATCCATCGATCTTGCAGTCGATGTCGTGGCCGTCGACGCCGTCCGCCACGAGGCGGATGTTGCGGACCTTGGTGCCCGCCTTGATCCCGGCCGGGCTGCCCTTGACCTTCAGGGTCTTGACCACGGTCACCGTGTCGCCGTCGGCGAGCACATTGCCGACCGAGTCCTTGATGACGGCGGGCGCACCGCCGGCGTCGGGGGTCTCGGCGGTTGCCGGGGACCACTCGTGCCCGCACTCCGGGCAGACCAGCAGTGCGCCCATCTCATAGGTGTAGGCGCCGGCGCACTCGGGGCAGGGGGGAAGGTTCTCGCTCACGGCAGCAGTCTAGGTGCTGACCAGGCAAGATGCCGCGGCGGCCGGTCCTGCCGGTCAGTGCGGAAGCTCGAACGACAGGTACGGGTGCAGCGCCCGCAGGAAGTCCGCCGCGTCGAACATCGCGCCGGCCGACGCAACTCCCGTGGTGCGGGTCTGCCCGGCCAGGATGCGCCGCACGGCCTCCACCGCCAGGGGAGCGGTGACGGCGTAGATGTCCTGGCCGCGGGCCGTGGCGCGCCGTTCGACGCCGTCGGCGCGGACGATGACGTCGACGACGAACGTCTGGTCCGAACGGCCCAGGTCGTCGACCGCCTCCGGCGCCGGTGTGTCCTCGTCGGCCAGGTCGCGCGCGGCGTCGGCGGCCATGTACGTGCGGACTTCGGGTACGGCCACGTGGCTGGGGACGGTGACGACATCGGCCATGGTGAACTCCGCGAGCACCGTGCGCCGGCCCAGCGGCTCGGGGAAGTCCCAGTCCTGCTCCGACAGCTTGTCGTCGTGGAACCGCAGCTCCCCGCCCGCGAACCGCAGCCGACGGCCCCCGCGACGGTCGTGGGACACCTCGCCCGCGGCCCGGGTGCCCGCCGTCGGTTGCCAGCTGGTCAACCCGTACGCGACATGCGCCTCGTCGGCTGCGGTCCACTCGCCCATCGCCGCGGTCACCAACAGATCGCCGAGGCCGCCGAAGAAGGCCATCGCGGGCACCACGGGCACGTCGGCCTTCCGGGCCGCTGCCGCGTGATCGGCGAACATCGCGACGTTCGCCTCGATCTCCGCCGCGACATCGACGTACGGGATCCCCGCGCGCAGCGCCGCCTCGACGACCGGGCCTCCCGTCACCGCGAACGGTCCCGCGCAGTTGATGACCGCCGCCGCTCCGGCGAGGGCCCGGTCCAGCGAGCCCGCGTCGTCCACGGTGGCCGGCCGCACCTCCACATCCGCGAACTCGGCGGCCAGCACCTTCAGTTGGTCCGCATTGCGGCCGGAGACGATCGTTCCGAAGCCGCGTCTGCGCAGTTCGGCGACGATGAAGCGACCCGTGTGCCCGGTCGCGCCGTAGACCACAACTGCTCCTGCTGTACCCATGGTTCCCCGCTCTCGATGTGCTGCTGGGTCCAGTGTTGCCGCCGATGCGGCCCGACCGTGATGGTCCGGAACGACAACACCCGTACACTTTCGGACATGCCCACTGTCGCGCTGCCGGCCGCCGGTCACCTGCTGCACTTCGAACTGGCGGTGGCCTACGAGATCTTCGGCAACCCTCCGCGCGAAGCCACCCGGGGCTGGTACGACGTACTGCTCTGCGGGCCGGGACCGGTGCGGGTCGGCCCGTTCACGGTGGAGCCCGACCACGGGCTCGACCGGCTGGCCGATGCCGACACCGTGATCGTGCCCGCCTGCGCCGACATCGGCGATCCGCTCCCGGCGGAGCTCGTCGACGCCGTGCGGGCGGCGCACGAGGCGGGTGCCCGGGTCGCCTCCCTGTGCACCGGGGCGTTCGTGCTCGGCGCCGCGGGCCTGCTGGACGGCCGACGGGCCACCACCCACTGGGCTCATGCCGCGGAGCTGAGCGCACGCCATCCGCGCGCCCTGGTCGACCCGGACGTGCTGTACACGGACAACGGCAGCGTCCTCACGGCCGCGGGCAAGGCCGCCGCCGTCGATCTCTGCCTCCATCTGGTCCACATCGACCACGGCGCCGCCGTCGCCAACGCCGTCGCCCGCCGCCTCGTCGTGCCGCCCCATCGGCCCGGCGGGCAGGCCCAGTTCGTGTCCACGCCCGTGCAGGCCACGGGCGATCACACGCTGTCCCACCTGCTCGCCTGGGTGCAGCAGCGCCTCGACAAACCGCTGACCGTGACCGACATGGCGCGGAAGGCCAACACGAGCCCGCGCCATCTCGGGCGGCAGTTCCGGTCGGTGATCGGGCAGACGCCGCTCCAGTGGCTCCTGACCCAACGCGTCCGCCGCGCCCAGGAGTTGCTGGAAGCCACCGACGACAGCATCGAGGCGATCGCGCTGGCCACGGGCATGGGCACCGCCACGACCCTGCGGCGCCAGTTCAAAAGGGTCGTCGGGGTTCCGCCGCAGATCTACCGGCGCTCGTTCCGCAGCGTCAGGCCTCCAGGCCCGTGATCACGTCTCCAGGCCCGTGATCTGCGTCCGCGATGTGAGCCCCAGCTTGCTGAGGATGTGCTCCACGTGGGCGTCCGCGGTCCGCTTGGAGATGACGAGCCGTTCGGCGATCTGCCGGTTCGTCAGTCCCTCCGCGACCAGCGCCGCCACCTCCCGCTCCCGGGTCGTGAGGCTGCCCGGCTGTGCGGTGGCGCGGTGCCGTGCCCGTGGGACCGGTGCGGAGCTCCGGCCCGCAGGCGGCTCGGCCTCGGCGCGCGGCGCGGGCTCGGGGAGCGCGTCCGTGTCCTCGGCCACATGCGTCACCGACTCCGCGAGGCTCAGTCCGGCACCGCGCTCGTGCTGGGCCGCGTACGCCGAATCTCCCAGCGCGGCCCGCGCCTTGGCGACGGCCGTGTCGTGTTCAACGTGCAAGTTGGCCACGTTGAACAGCCGCACGCCGCCGATCCTGACCCAGATCGCCTCGGCACTCCCAAGGAGCCAGGCGGCACGCTCGTCGCGTCCCGCGCGCGCCGCGGACCAGGCGAGCAGTTCCAACGCGATGGCCGCGCCGAGCCGGTCGTCCACGGTCTGCTTCAGGGCCAGTGCCTCGCGGCCGAGTCTGTCCCGTTCCTCGGCCCGGGAGTCGTCCTGCGAGAGCCACAGCGCCAACTGCCGGTAGAGCAGGCAGTAGCTGCGGGTCCAGCACTCGCCGGGGGCCGCCTCCAGTGCCCGCAGTCCCTCGCCGGACACCTCCCAGGCGTGCCCGACATCGCCGACGAGGGCCGCGCCGAACGTCTGGATGAAGCAGGTGATGGCGAGACCGTCGCCGTCGCCCAGCTTCCGGAAGGCGTGGCGGGCCGCGTCGAAGTCGCGATGCGCCTCGTCCAGGCGTCCGCGGAACTGGGCCAGGCAGCCGCGGAACTCGACGGCGTACGCCGCACCGCGCGCGTCGCCCATCCGCTCGGCCATGGCCAGTGACTCCAGGACGTACGGCTCGGACTCGTCGTGCCAGCCCAGGACCATCAGGATCCAGGCGAGGCGGTGCAGGCCCTCGACCCGCTCGGGGCAGTCGGACTCCACCGAGGCCAGGCCGGACTTGATCCAGCGGGAGCCCTCGCGCAGCCGCCCCGTCATGATCCAGTGGGTCCACAGCCGGGTGGCCAGGTCGAGGCCGCGCCGCGCGAGTTCGGGGTCGTCGTGGCCGGTCCCGTACTCCAGGGCGACCCGGAAGTTCTGCAGGCAGCGGGCGATGGCCGTCAGCTGCGCTGGCTGGCGGTCGCTGTGAAATGGGCGGTCGGCGCGCTCCGCGAACGCGGCGAAGTACTCCAAGTGCGCCCGGCGGTAGGTCTCTTGCTCGCCGCTCTCCGTCATCTGTTCGGCACCGTACTCGCGCAGGGTGTCGAGCAGTCGATAGCGCGCCTCGTCCGATTCGACGCGCAGCACCACCGACTTGTCGACCAGACCGATGAGCTGCTCGAGCACGGCCTCGGCGGGCAGTTCGCCGCCCCCGCACACGGCCTCGGCCGCCTCGGCGTCGAAATCCCCGGCGAACACCGACAGCCTGCGCCACAGCGTCCGTTCCTGCGGGGTGCACAGGTCATGGCTCCAGTCGATGGTGTCCCGCAGCGTCCGGTGCCGGTGCACCGCGCCGCGGCGGCCGCCGGTCAGCGCCTGGAACCGGTGCTCGAGCCGGGCGGCGAGATCACCCAGTGGGAGCACCCGCAGCCGGACCACGGCCAGTTCGATGGCCAGCGGAATCCCGTCGAGCCTGCGGCAGACGGAGGTCACGGCGGCGCGATTGGCCTCGGTGACGGCGAACCCGGGCACGACGGCGGCGGCCCGCTCCCCGAACAACTGCACCGCCTCGCGGTCACACGGCAGCGGCGTGATCGGGTAGGCGAACTCGCCCGGCACATCGAGCGGTTGGCGGCTGGTGGTCAGGACCGTGACCTCGGGTGCCATGCGCAGGATCAGGTCGGCGAGCATCGCGCAGGCGTCCACCAGGTGTTCGCAGGTGTCCAGGACGAGCAGCAGCCGCTTGCCGGCGAGATACGCGACCACGAGGTCCACCGGGTCACGGTCCCCCTGCTCGGAGAGCCCGAGCGCCGCGGCCACCGTGTGCGGCAGCAGCACCGGGTCGTGCAGGGACGACAGCTCGACGAAGCAGGCACCGTCGGCGAAGCGCGGCAGCGCGGTACGGGCGGTGCGCAGCGCGAGCCGTGTCTTTCCCACCCCGCCGGGCCCGATGAGCGACACCAGCCGGGCCTTGTCCACCAGCGCGCCGACCTCGCGCAGCTCGCGCTCGCGTCCGATGAAGCCCGTGACTTCGAGGGGCAGCCCCACGACATGCTCTGTGACATGTCCCCACCGCATTGTGTGTGCCCGCTTTCGCCCGCCGTGCGCCTGACTGGGAGTTCCCACGCTACGCGCCGTTACGCACCCTGCGGTGCTGTTCCGACCACTCTCCGCAGTTGTCACCGCGAAGCTGGCGAGGACGAATGGATCGAGACACCCGACGTGGCTGGAACATGTGCTTCCGTACGGTGAGTGCCTCGGGTTCCGTGGTCAGGGCGCCGCGGAGGCGCGGGCGGGGAGGGGAGCGGCCACGGCGGCTTCCGCGTGCGGCCGCCGCCACGGCATCCCCAACGCCCGCACCGGCCTGCGGTGCCGCCGACTCCTCGTGGATCACACGCCGCGACGACACCTCGAACGTACGACCGCGGGATTCTTGTACCGAAATGCGGCGACAAGGCACTGACCCGGGCGGAGTTGTCACGCGAGGGGGGCGGCCATCGGCCCGGTCGGGCAGGCCCCCTAGGATCCGCGCTTGTGACTCAACCTTCCTCCTACCTCAGCGCGACAGCGGACGCCTACGACGCCATGGCCTTGATCTACGCGGAGTTCGCCCGCAACTCGCTGGACGCTCTTCCGCTGGATCGCGCGGTGCTCGCCGCGTTCGCCGACCTCGTGCGGAGCACCGATGCGGGGCTCGTCGCCGAGTTGGGCTGCGGCCCGGGACAGACGACCGCTCACCTGCGGGACCTGGGGCTCGATGTCTTCGGCGTCGACCTCTCGCCGGTGATGATCGACCTCGCCCGCGCGGCCTACCGGGACCTGCGCTTCGAGGTCGGTTCCATGGACGCCCTGGACCTGGCCGACGGCGGTCTTGGCGGCATCGTGTCCTGGTACTCGGTCATTCACACCCCGCCGCAGGAACTGCCCCCGTACTTTGCCGAGTTCCAGCGGGTGCTCGCACCCGGAGGGCATCTCCTGCTCGGCTTCTTCGAGTCGGAGGGGGAGCCGGTCACGCCGTTCGACCACAAGGTGGCGACTGCCTACCGGTGGCCGATCGATGAGCTCGCGGGGCTTGCCGGCACGGCCGGATTCGTCGAGGTCGGCCGGATGTTGCGTGAGCCGGGGGAGGGGGAGCGGTTCCGCCGGGGGCATCTGCTGATGCGTAAGGCTGACGCGCAGGGCTGAGGCGTAAGGCTGAGGCCCAAGGCTGCGCGTACTTGAACGCGCGGGCGGTCTTGCCCTGCGGTGTCAGAGCCGTAAGCATGATCGGCATGGGCAGGGTCTATGACGATGAGCGGCTGGCGGGCGTATATCAGGGCGGCAATGAGATGCCCGATGCGTCTCTCCACGACTGGACACACTTGATCGGTTCCTTCGTGGGCCGGCCGTCGCCTGCGGTGGTGGATATCGGGGCGGGCACGGGCATGTTCTGCGCTTCGATGGCGCGGCGGCTCGACCCCTCGCGCGTGGTCGGGGTCGACGCCTCCGTGCCCATGCTCGCTGAAGCTCAGCGGCACAACTCCCATGCCGCGGTTCAGTACTTGGCCGGAACCGCCGAAGCCGTGCCCACCCGCTCCGACCTGTTCGACCTGGCCCTGCTGTCGCGTGTGATCCACCATCTGCCGGACCGCGTCCGGGTCGCCCACGAGCTGGCCCGTATTCTCCGGCCCGGCGGAACGACCGTCATCCGCACGACATTTCGCGAGCGGCTCGACGCCCTGGTCTACGACTACTGGCCCGGCCTCCGCGAGTTGGACGAGCAGCGCTTTCCCTCCAGGTCCGATGTGCTCGAGGATTTCGCCCTGGCCGGCTTCACGGTCCGGACCGTCATCTCCTTCGCCCGCCCCGTCACCACCAGTCTTCGCGACTACCACGCCCGCATGGCCTCGCAGCCCCAGTCGAAGTTCGCCCGGCTCACCGCCGCGGAGTTCGAGGAGGGGCTCGGGCGGCTGCGGGCCGACGCCGAGAACGAGCCGACGACCCGACCGGTTCCTGTGCGGGAGCGGTACGACGTGGCCGTGCTGTCCCTCGCCTGAGCACGGGCAACGGGCAACGGGCGACTGCCGCCGAGCTAGCGATCCGACGGATCCTGGCGGCCGATCATGTCCAGGAGCGCGGCATGGGTCTGCCGGTCGGCTGCCACGATCAGGCCGCCCGCGCCCGTGTGCAGCGGCTGGCCCTGGATGCCGGTCACCGTGCAGCCGGCGGCTCGGCACAGGGCGATGCCGGCGGAGAAGTGCACGCTGTCGCGGAGATGTCCGTCGGTGATGTAGGCGGCCCGGCGGCCGGCCGCGACCCAGGCCACCGCCAGCGTGGTGGAGACGACGCGGGGCCGGAACCCCTGGACGAAGTCCGGGTCGGCGAGCAGCCGAACCGCCCTAAAGGAAGGGGCGTTCGGGAACGGCGGGTCCAGGTTGACGTCCACAAGGCGGGAATCGGGGGAGGGCGCCAGTTCCTCGTCCACGCCACCGCGGCGCAGGCAGGCGCGTTCCCCGTCGGTCCAGAACACCTCTTCGGTGAACGGATCGGCTGACGCGGCGGCCGTGATGTCCGTTCCCACGCGCAGGGCGACGTTCACCGCGACCAGCATGGTGTGCGCGGCGTAGTTGAGCGTGCCGCACAGGGGATCGACCAGCCATCGGCGCGCCGCGTCGCCCGCGCCCTGCCGGCCGCCCTCCTCGCCGGTGACGGCATCATCGGGCCTTGCGGTACGCAGGACGTCGCAGATGGCCTTCTCCGCCGCGAGGTCCGCGGCCGTCGCGAAGTCGCCGGCCGTCTTCTCGAACCGGGGCAGCGAATCCCCGTACATACTGCGTACGACAGCGGCTCCGGCTTGGGCCGCCGCCACCGCCAGTTCGGCATCTGATTCCGTCTTCAGTGTCAGCACGGTCGCACAGTAGTCAAGGAAGACGCTCACGACTTCACCCGGCCTGCCGCTTGTGATGGCGCAACAGGGCGAACACCCCTTGCGTACACGGTGGTTGTGGCGTCCGTCGCCATGTCGCGGCGACTGGGCCGCCTCTTAGGGTGACCGGCACCTCGGCTGCCCCTAGGAGGCTTCCATGCCGGATGACGGAATCGCCCAACCCCCCACCCCTACAGCCCTGTTGTCCCATCACGCGGCACCGTTCAGACGCCGGCTGCGCAGGATCGGACTGGCCGCCGCAGCTCTCGCGCTCGCCGCTGGGGCCTCCCTCTTCGCCCCGGCGCCCCAGGCCCGCGCGGCAGTAGCCCTGGAGCGGGTGACCGACTTCGGGGCCAACCCGGGCGGCTTGAACATGTACGTGTACCGGCCGCAGTCGCTGCCCGCCCATCCGGCGGTCGTGGTGGCCCTGCACGGCTGCACGCAGAGCGCCCAGGTCTATGCCGACAACTCGGGGCTGACCAAGTTCGCCGATCAGTACGGGTTCCTGCTGGTCTTCGCCGAGACGACCTCGTCGAACAACATCAACAAGTGCTTCAACTGGTTCCAGGCCGGGGACACACAGCGCGGTCAGGGCGAGGTCGCGTCGATCCGGCAGATGGTCGCCAAGGCCGGATCCTCCTACGGTGGCGATCCTGCCCGAACGTACGTGACGGGCCTCTCGGCGGGCGGTGCGATGACCGCGGCCATGCTCGCCACCTACCCGGACGTCTTCCAGGCCGGGGCGGTGGTCGCCGGGCTGCCCTACCGTTGCGCCACCGACGTCGTCTCCGCGTACACCTGTATGAACCC
>NZ_JBHYIG010000164.1:0-21781 GCF_042740015.1 Streptomyces sp. NPDC059037 | reverse complement strand
CGCCGATCGGCGGCCTGGACGCCTGGCCGAAGACGGCTTCGCCCACGTGGAAGCGGGGGGGGGCCCGGCCCCGCCCCGCGCGCCCCGCCCCCCCCGGGCTCTTTCGTGGTGCGCGATGTTCTGGCGCTCAGCCGATGTGTCGGCGTGTCAGTCGCCAGGTCAGTGCATGACCGCCATGGCGAGCGCGCGCCGGGCACGCAGTGACGCGCGCTCCGCGCGGCGCTGCATGCGGCGGGCCGCCATCAGTCGCACGGCCGGACGCTGGGCGTCGGCCTCACGCATGCGTTCGTGCATATGCGCACGGGCCATGGCTTCTGGGATGAGTTGCATCTCGCGGGTCCTGTTCTGGCGCGAGTCGTTCGCGCCGGTGGTGGTGAAGTCCGGGGTGGCCGAGCCGGCGGGCTCGGTCGTGACTGCTGCCTTCATCGGGGCCTGCTTCTGGGGGTCGTGCGTCAGGGGGCGATCAATCGTTCCGGCGGTGCTCATGCCGCGACCGGGTTCTTGCGCGGACGGCCACGCGGCCGCTTGCGGGCCACGACGACACCCTGGACGAAGAGCTCGCCGCCCCAGACGCCCCACGGCTCACGCCGCTCCTTGGCGCCGGCCAGGCAGGCCTCCATCAGCGGGCAGGTACGGCAGAGGGACTTGGCGTACTCGACGTCAGCCGGCGACTCGGCGAAGAAGACCTCCGGGTCGTAGGCACGGCAGGGGACGGGTACGCCGAGGTTCTCGATGGCGTCGTCGAGCGCGGTGAGCGCGGTGAGGGGAGTCAAGGTGGAGTCCTCCGTAGGAACGGGCGGGGGGAGCGTCTCTGAAGGCGGTACGGACGGGGCGTGCGCTTCGAGTTGCACGGTGGTGTTCTTCCTCGTCTGGTCGTGCCGGCCTGGGTCGGCCGGTTGGCGGCTGGTACCGGGTCTTGCTCTTGGCCCCTTCGCTCTGTCTCCCTGTTTTGGGGAAAACAGAAGGGCCGCGGATCCCGGGTGGGGTTCCGCGGCCCTGAAGGCGCCGGTCTGATCGAGGATCAGACTGGATCACTCCAGGGTTCGAGCCCACGGAAGGCCCACATCGTGTGGTGGTGCGTCGTCTGCTTCTTGGCTCCGGCACCGGCTGCGGCAAAGGCATAGGCCTGCGCCTGTGCCGTCGCTACTGCTTCCGGTGCCTTGGTCGCTCGCTCGCTGCCTTCATTGACCTCACGCGTCGGAAGAACGTTGAGAGCGGTGCGCGGGAGGGACAGAGGCAGGACAGAGGACTCCGGACGGACGGCGGCGGCAGCGATGCCACCGGACAGACCGGTGCCCAGGTTCGAGAAGCCGAGCAGGCAGGAAGCGACGACCGAGCGATCGGTCATTTTCGCGGTGCTGATGAAGCTCTGGTTGATGCTGATCACTGGAATCGCCTCCTCTCGGCGTCTATGGGATCGACCGAAACCGATCCTGCGGGCTATTAAGTACAGCACGGGGCGAGGGCTTCGGAGAAGCCGCCGTTCCCGTGCTTAAGAACCTATGGGTCTTCCTTGCGCATGCGCAAACTATTTTTTCGACGAGTTTGAATCAGTTCTCATCGGCGCCCCTTACAAGCTCTTGACCTGCACAGATGGCGAGGACGTCGGCGCCGAAGCGATGAAACTTACGAACGCCGACGCCGGGGATCCGGGCCAACTCGCCCTCGTCGTCCGGCTCGGCCTCCGCGATGGCGATCAAGGTCTTGTCCGTGAAGACGCAGTACGCGGGCTGTCCCAGCTGCCTCGCCTGGCCCGCGCGCCACTCCCGCAACCGTTCGTAGAGCCCCTCGTCCATGTCGGACGGGCAGTCCTCGCACCGCATGAGCTTCATCTCGCCCGCGTCGGTCAGGGACCGTCCACAGACCCGGCACCGGGCCGGCGTCCTGCTGGTGCGCCGACGGCTCCGGGCACCGCCGCCGCTCCCCTCGGCGGAGCTGCCGCGCTCCACCCCACCGGGTCCGCCGCCGGCGGCCCGGGCTCCGGCGCCCGCGCCGGAGCCCGGACGCAGTCCGTCGAGGAAGCGGCTGGGGCGGCGGTTGGGCCGCCCGCCCGGCGAGCGGGACAGCGCCCAGGACAGGGACAGGTGGAGGCGGGCCCGGGTGACGCCCACGTAGAGCAGGCGGCGCTCCTCCTCGATCTGTTCATCGGTCTTGGCGTACGTGATCGGCATCATGCCCTCGGCGAGACCGACCAGGAAGACGGCGTCCCACTCCAGGCCCTTGGCCGCGTGCAGCGAGGCGAGGGTGACGCCCTGCACGGTGGGCGCGTGCTGGGCGGCCGCGCGCTCGTCGAGCTCCGCCACGAGGTCGGAGAGGGTCGCATCGGGCTTGGCCCGCACGAAGTCCTCGGCCAGGCGCACAAGGGCCGCCAGGGACTCCCAGCGGTCACGGGCCGCGCCGGAGCCCGCCGGGGGCTGGGTCGTCCAGCCCTTCGTGGACAGGACAGCCCGCACCTGCGACGGCAGGTCGACGACGTCGTCCAGGAGCGAGTCGTTCCCCCCGAAGCGGGCCGCTCCGCGCAGGGCCGCGCCCGCCTCGCGGACCTCGGTGCGCTCGAAGAACCGCTCGGCGCCGCGCAGCTGGTAGGGCACGCCCGCGTCGGCCAGCGCCTGTTCGTAGATCTCGGACTGGGAGTTCGTACGGAAGAGGACCGCGATCTCGCTCGCCGGGACGCCGTCGGCGAGCAGGGCGCGGATGCGGCGCGCCGCGCCCTCGGCCTCGGCGGGCTCGTCCGCGTACTCCGTGTAGACGGGTTCGGCTCCGGCGTCGCGCTGCGAGATCAGTTCGAGGCGGTGGTCGGCGGCGCGGCCGCGGGCCTGGGAGAGCAGGCCGTTGGCGAGGTGGACCACCTGGGGTGTGGAGCGGTAGTCGCGGACGAGCTTGACGACCGTCGCCCCGGGGTGGCGGGTGCGGAAGTTCAGCAGGTGGTCGGGGGTCGCGCCGGTGAAGGAGTAGATCGTCTGGCTGGCGTCGCCGACGACGCAGAGGCTGTCGCGGTCGCCGAGCCACAGCTCCAGGAGGCGCTGCTGGAGCGGGCTGACGTCCTGGTACTCGTCGACCACGAAGTGCTGGTACTGGGCGCGGACCTGGTCGGCGATGTCGTGCCGGTCCTGGAGGATGCCGACGGCCAGGAGCAGGACGTCCTCGAAGTCGATGACCGCGCGGTCGCGCTTGAGGTCCTCGTACGCGGCATAGAGCTGGGCGATCTCCGCCGCGTCCCGGGGGATGAGGCGGCCCGACTTCGCGGCCGCCGCGACATAGTCGGCGGGCACGGTCTGGGTGACCTTGGACCATTCGATCTCGCTCGTCACATCGCGCAGTTCGTTGCGGTCCAGGCGGATGCGGCAGGCTGCGGCCGCGTCCGCGACGAGCTTGATCTTGCGGTCGACGATCCGGGGCAGCTGGCCACCGACTGCTTTCGGCCAGAAGAACTGGAGCTGACGCAGGGCCGCGGAGTGGAAGGTGCGCGCCTGGACGCCGGAGGCGCCGAGCTGGCGGAGGCGGCCGCGCATCTCGCCCGCGGCGCGGTTGGTGAACGTGACGGCCAGCACACTGGCGGGCTGGAGGATGCCCGCCCGCACCCCGTAGGCGATCCGGTGGGTGATCGCGCGGGTCTTGCCGGTGCCCGCTCCCGCCAGGACACACACCGGCCCGTGCAGGGCGGTTGCCACCTCGCGCTGCTCCGGGTCGAGCCCGGCGAGCACCGCGTCGGCAGAGTCCGGGACCTGCGGGAAGAGGGTGGAGTGCGTTGCTGATGTCACCCCGCCATGCTGCCAGGTCGGCGGGGGCGGGTGAGCCGGTTGTCCACAGGGAGGCGTACGCAGTCGTACTAATGCGGGAATGGTGGCCGGGTCACGTACGTTCAGGTCATTGCGATGACGCACCCCGAGCAACAAAGGAGCGCGAGAACATGCCGGGCACTGTGACGATGTACAGCACCACGTGGTGCGGCTACTGCCGCCGGCTCAAGGGCCAGATGGACCGCGAGGGCATCACGTACAACGAGATCAACATTGAGCACGACCCGGATTCCGCGACCTTCGTCGAGAAGGCGAACGGCGGAAACCAGACGGTTCCCACCGTTCTCTTCCCGGACGGCTCGACGCTGACGAACCCGTCCCTTGCCCAGGTCAAGCAGAAGCTGGCCGCCTGAGCGACTAGCCGACGGTGCCCGGCTTCGGCAGGGGCTTTCCGTACCAGAGCTCGATCAGTCGGGCCGCAATCGAGATCCCGTAGGGAGGCAGGACCTCCCCGGACTCGAATGCGGCCCGCAGGTCTTCCCGGGAGAACCAGCGGGCCTCGGAGATCTCCTCGCCGTCCACGTTGATCTCCGACGACGTGGCGCTCGCCATGAAGCCCAGCATCAGGCTGGACGGGAAGGGCCAGGGCTGGCTCGCGACGTACTCGACGTCGCCGACCGTGACGCCGGCCTCCTCGAAGACCTCGCGCCGCACCGACGTCTCGATGGACTCGCCCGGCTCGACGAAGCCCGCGAGGGTCGAGAACCGGCCTTCGGGCCAGTGCACCTGGCGGCCGAGGAGCGCGCGGTCCTCGTCGTCCGTCACCAGCATGATCACGGCCGGGTCCGTGCGCGGGTAATGCTCGGCGCCGCACGCCTGGCAGCGGCGGATGTGGCCCGCCGCCGCGATGACGGTGCGCTCGCCGCAGCGCGAGCAGAAGCGGTGCAGGCGCTGCCAGTTCTCCAGGGCGACCGCGTGCACCATCAGGCCCGCGTCACGGGGCGACAGGAGCAGGCCCGCCTCGCGCAGGCCCGCGGGGCGCGCCTGCTGGTCCATGCGGCCCGGCAGGGAGTCCTTCTGGAGCGCGAAGTAGCTGACGCCGTCGTCGTCCGTGCCCAGGAAGTAGCGGTGCGCCTCGGTGAGGGGCGCCTCGAAGGACGGGGTCATCACGAGTTCGGTGTCGCCCTCGGGGGTCTCGTCGATGAGCACCTGGCCGCCGGAGACCACGAAGACCCGAGTCGTCGGGTGGCTCCAGGCGGCGGCCAGCCAGGCCTCGTCGAGGCGGTGGTGGGCCGCGCGATCGATGCCGCTCGGTGCGGTGAGCGAGACGGGACGGTCTGCGGTGCGGTCGGTCCAGGTGGTCACAGGTGCTTCCAACTCCCCCGATGGAACGGTTGATTCAGCAGGGCGGTGAGTTCAGTGTGCATCGCGCCAGTGCTCGGCGAGATCGCCCCACAGGTAGGCCGTCGTCTCGACTCCCTTGAGCAGCAGATCGAGCTCGACCTTCTCGTTCGGCGCGTGCCAGCCGTCCGACGGGACGGAGATGCCCAGGAAGAGCACGGGTGCGTCAAGCACGTCCTGGAGATCGGCCGCCGGTCCCGAACCGCCCTCCCGGGTGAAGCGGATCGGCTGCTCGAATGCCTGCCCCATCGCCCGTACGACGGACTGCAGGGCGGGGTGGTCGAGCGGTGTGAGGCACGGGCGCGTGGCTGCGCCGAAGGTGATCGTGTGGCTGATTCCGGCCGGCAGCTGGTCGCCCACCCAGGTGCGTACGGCCTCTTCGATGCGGTCCGGGTCCTGGCCCGCGACGAGCCGGAAGGAGAGCTTCAGGAGGGCGGACGACGGGATGATCGTCTTGCCGCCCGCTCCTTGGTAGCCGCCGCCGATGCCGTTGACCTCGGCGGTGGGGCGGGCCCAGATGCGCTCCAGGGTGGTGTGGCCCGCTTCTCCGTGGGTGGCTCGTGACTTGGCCGTACGCAGCCAGCGCTCTTCGTCGAAGGGCAGCTCGGCGAAGAGTTCGCGCTCGCGGTCGGTGAGTTCGACGATGCCTTCGTAGAAGCCCGGTACGGCCACGCGCGCGTGCTCGTCGTGCAGGGCGGCGACGAGGCGGGCGGCCGCGGTCGCCGGGTTCGGGACGGCGCCGCCGAAGGAACCGGAGTGGATGTCCTGGGCGGGGCCGTGCAGCTCGATCTCGCAGTCGGCGAGGCCGCGCATGCCGGTGCAGACCGTGGGGGTGTCCTCCGCCCACATGCCCGTGTCCGAGACGATCACGGCGTCGGCCGCGATGCGGGCCTTCTGGTCCTCGATCAGCGCGCGGAAGTTCGGTGAGCCCGACTCCTCCTCGCCCTCGATCAGGAGCTTCAGGTTCACGGCGGGGGTGGTGCGGCCGGTGGCGGCGAGGTGGGCGCGGACGCCGAGTGTGTGGAAGAACACCTGCCCCTTGTCGTCGGCGGCACCGCGCGCGTAGAGGCGGTTTCCCTGGACGACCGGTTCGAAGGGGTCGGTGTGCCAGCCGTCCTCGCGGGCCGCGGGCTGCACGTCGTGGTGGCCGTAGACGAGGACGGTGGGGGCCTGGGGGTCGCCCGACGGCCACTCGGCGAAGACGGCGGGGGCACCGGCCGTCTGCCAGACCTCGGCGGTCGGGAAGCCCGTCTCCTTCAGCTTGGCCGCCAGCCAGTCGGCGCTGCGCCGCACGTCCCCGGCGTGGTCGGGCTGGGCCGACACGGACGGGATGCGCAGCCACTCGGCAAGGTCGTCGAGGAACGCGGCACGGTGGTTCTGGACATACGTACGGACGGCGCTGACGCCACTGGCGGCGCCGACGTCGCTGACCTCGCTGTCAACGGGCTTGCTCATGGTCACGAGCCTAGCCGCCCACCGTGACCGGCTCGTCCGGTGGTTCGTCGCTCCGCCGCTCACCCGGTTGCCCGCCCGGATCACCGCCCGGCTCCTCCAGGAGGATCCGCTCCAGCTCCGCCCGTCCGGGGAGGCCGGCAGGGCGGGACGCCTCTCCGCTGCGGACGTAGAGGAACGTCGCCTTCACGGACTCCGGGGGCACGTCGTGCTGCTCGGCCCAGGCGAGGCGGTAGACGGCGAGCTGCAGGGGGTCGGCGGTGCGGGTCCTGCTGGTCTTCCAGTCGACGATCTCGTACGTCACGTCGTCGCCGTCGACCTCCTTGTAGACCGCGTCGATGCGGCCGCGGACGACCCGGCCCGCGATCGCCAGCTGGAAGGGCACCTCGACGCGGTGCGGGGTGCGGTGGGCGTACTCGGTGCGCTCGAAGGCCTCCTTGAGAGCTGCCAGGTCGCGCTCGTCGGCGATCTCGGCCTCTCCGGGGGCACCGCCCGGCAGGTCGTCCGGGCCGAGCAGCGGGAGCCGGAGCTCTTCGAAGCGGGTCTCCATCCAGGCGTGGAAGCGGGTGCCGCGGCGGGCCGCCGGCTGCGGCGGCCGGGGCATGGGCCGCGCGAGCTCCTGTGCGAAGCCCTCCGGGTCGGCGGCCAGACGCAGCACCTCGGACGCGGTGAGCGAGGCCGGCACGGGGATGTCCCTGATGGCATCGCGGGCGCGCAGGAGCTCGCCGGTCAGCGCGTCCAGGTCCCGGTCCCAGGAGGCGAGCGTGCGGGCCTCCTCCGGAGTGAGGCGGGTCCGCTCCTGGGCGGCCTCGGCCGGGTGCGGGCGGACGTCCGGCGCGGAGGCCGGGTGCGGGCGAGCGTCGGGCGCGGAGGCCTGGTGCGGGACGGCCGCCCGGTGCGAGTCCGCGGGGCGGGGCACCGTCGGGCGTTCCTGGGGCAGGGCGTCCCAGTCCTCCGGGGCGACGTCCGGGAAGTCGGCCCCTTCATAAGGAGGTTCGTCTTGGTAAGGAGGTTCGTCGTCCTCGGGCGGCGGCGGCCAGTCCGGGTCCTGTGCCGGGGGTGCCTCGTCGTACGCGGAGGGGTGGGCCGACTCGTGCGAGTGGGCGGCCTCCGGTGTCTCGTCGCCCGTCAGGCGGTCCAGGTGGTCCAGGACGGTCCGGGCGGCGGCCCTGCGGCGCTCCAGGGACGCGTCGTCCAGCGGGAGCGGCCACGCGTGCTCGGCGGACGCCTCCGTCAGGGCGGGGTTCTCCTCGCCCTCCTCCGGCTCGTCGGCCCACGCCTCGATCTCGCCGTGGCCCGCAGCGCAGTGGTCGTAGAGCGCCTGGAGGAAGTCGGACGGACCGCGCGGCTTCTTCTGGGAAGGGCCCCACCAGTGGCCGGAGCCCAGGAGCAGGGAGCGGGGGCGGGTGAACGTCACGTAGCCGAGGCGGAGCTCCTCGGTGCGCTGGTGGTCCTTCATGTCCTCGTGGAAGGCCTTCATGGACCGGGAGTCCCACGCCTCGATGTCGGGCAGGGTCGCCGCGTCGCCGCGCAGCGCGTGCGGGACGACCTTGCCCTGGGCCGTCCACTTCTCGTGGCCCTGAGTGCTGGGGAACGTGCCGGTCACCAGGCCGGGGACGGCCACGACGTCCCACTCCAGGCCCTTGGACTTGTGGGCGGTGAGCACCTTGACCGTGTTCTCGCCGCCCGGCAGGGCGTTGTCCAGGCCCTTCTCGTACTGGGCCGCCGTGCGCAGGAAGGCGAGGAAGGCGAGCAGGCTCGCGCCGTTGTCGTTCGCGGCGAAGGACGCGGCGACGTCCAGGAAGTTCGAGAGCGTCTCCCTGCGGCGGGCCGCAAGCGCGTGCGGCGACGCGGAGAGTTCCACCTCCAGGCCCGTGACGGCGAGCACCCGGTGCAGTACGTCCATCAGCGGGTCGGCCAACGAGCGCCGCAGGTCGCGCAGTTCGGCGGCAAGGCGGGCGAACCGCACGCGCGCGTCCGCCGAGAAGGGCAGTCCGTCGTCCTCCGTGTCGGCGTCCAGGGGCGTCTCCAGGAACGTGTCGAGCGCGTCCGCGAGCGATATCACCTCGGCCGGGTCGACCCCCTCGACGGCCGCGGCGAGGCGGCTGTCGGGGTCGTCCGGAGCCGCGTGCCCAGGGCGTACGAGAAGGCGCGCGCGGCGCCCCAGGAGGGCGAGGTCGCGGGGGCCGATGCGCCAGCGCGGGCCCGTGAGCAGGCGCACCAGGGAGGCGTTCGCACCCGGGTCCTGGAGCACCTCGCAGACGGCGACGAGGTCGGCGACCTCGGGGAGGTGCAGAAGTCCGGAGAGGCCGACGACCTCCACGGGGATGTCTCTGGCGACCAGCGCGCCTTGGATCTGCGCGAAGTCCGTCGCGGTGCGGCACAGGACGGCGATCTCGCCGGGGGCCTTGCCGGTGCCCACGAGGTGGGCGATGGAGTCGGCGATCCAGTCGATCTCCTCGGCGTGCGTGCGCAGCAGGGCGCAGCGCACCACGCCGTCGCGCTCGGCGCCGGGGGCGGGGCGCAGCGCCTCCACGCCCGCGTGCATGGCGCGCAGCGGCTCGGCGAGGCCGTTGGCGAGGTCCAGGAGGCGGCCGCCGCTGCGGCGGTTCTCGCTGAGCGCGTGGCGCGTGGCGGGGCGCCCGTCGGCGTACGCGAAGTGCTCGGGGAAGTCGTCCAGGTTCGCCACGGACGCGCCGCGCCAGCCGTAGATGGCCTGGCAGGGGTCGCCGACGGCCGTCACCGGATGGCCCGTGCCGCCTCCGAAGAGGCCTGCCAGGAGGATGCGCTGGGCCACGGACGTGTCCTGGTACTCGTCGAGCAGGACGACCCGGAACTCGTCGCGCAGGATCACACCGACCTCCGCGCGGGTGCGGGCCAGCGTCGCGGAGAGGGCGATCTGGTCGCCGAAGTCCAGGAGGTCACGGGAGCGCTTCGCCTCCCTGTAGCGACCGACGAGCTCGGCGAGGTCGAGCCGGGCCGCCGCCGTCTCGGGCACCTTGCGCAGGTCCGCGTTGGAGAGCTTGGCGCTCTGGAGGGTGCGCAGCAGTTCGGTGTCGTACGCGCGGAGCCTGTCGGGCCGTACGAGATGTTCCGCGAGCTCGCTGTCGAGGGCGAGGAGGTCGCTGACGAGGTCGGGGAAGGAGCGGGTCAGCGCGGGATACGGCCCCGGCGCCTCGCGCAGCACGCGCGCGGCGAGCTGGAAGCGTGTGGCGTCGGCCAGGAGACGGGCCGTGGGTTCGAGCCCTATGCGCAGCCCGTGATCGGTCAGGAGGCGGCCCGCGAAGGCGTGGTACGTGGAGATGACCGGCTCGCCCGGAGGGTTGTCCGGGTCGAGCGCCTCTGCGTCGGTCACCCCCGCCTTGATCAGCGCCTGGCGCACCCGCTCGGCGAGTTCACCGGCCGCCTTGTTCGTGAACGTCAGACCGAGGACCTGCTCGGGGGCGACCTGGCCGGTGCCGACCAGCCAGACCACGCGGGCCGCCATCACCGTCGTCTTGCCCGACCCGGCTCCGGCCACGATCACCTGCGGGGCGGGCGGCGCGGTGATGCAAGCCGTCTGCTCCGGGGTGAACGGGATACCGAGGAGCTCTTTGAGCTGCTCGGGGTCGGTGATACGAGGTGGCACGTCAGAGAGGCTAGCGGCGGCCACTGACAACCGGGGCGTGCCCGGCTGCCGGCGGCCGCCGGCACTCAGGGCGTCAGGACGCCATGAGCTCCTGCATGTCCATGACCTCGTCGGGCGCCGGGGCCTTGACGACGACCGGCTTGCCGTAGTCGGTGAAGTTCATCGTGCCCGGGTCGTCCTTGCCCGAGGTGACGACCTTCAGGAAGTACGGCTTGCCCTCCATCGCGACGTAGAACGTGGACTTCTTGCCCGACTTGCTCTTCGTCAGGACGGCCGCCTTCTCGCCGTCGACCTCGGCGTCCTTCTCGCGCTTGAGGCCCTTGAGCTCGTCGGACCGGAACATCTCGTCCGGGTCGCAGACGCCGCTCTCCTTCTCGGTCGGCGTCTTCACCCACTTGTCCTTGAGCTTCGAGGCCTTGCCGGCCTGGCCGCTGCCACGCATGGCGTCCTTCCAGAACGCCTCGTCGCCCTTCATGTACTGGGTCTTGCCGGACACGAGCAGCTCGGCGGTGCCGTCCGCGCCGCCGTCCACATTGCCCTTGCAATCACCGGACTTGGCGACCGAGAACTCGACCTTGAGCGGCTTGCCCTCCTGCTGGCCCTCGCCCGCCACCTTGAACGAGCCCGCACCCTTGGACGCGTCGGCCGCCTTGTCGGCGATCTTGTCGGCGCTCATGCCCTCGAAGGGGTCCTTCTCCTCGTCCCCGCCCAAGCAGCCCGTGAGGCCGACGATCGCGGCGGCACAGGCGACTGCCGCGGCCAGGAGCTTCCGGTTGGCTGCCATGTATGTATCTCCTCGGAAAGGTGCACGATCGGAGGGTCCGCTGAGTGCACAGATCAGCTTTACCGAGACTTTAGAGGGCCTGTGAGGCTGCTATGAACGCGGCTGCCACGACGTGAGCTTGGCCACTGACGGCACTGTTGCCGCACATGTCACTCCACGACGTGACGGCCCTCGGGGCGTGCGCTGCACGAAGCGCGGAAGGCGCAGTGGGTGCAGTGCTGGCCCGTGGTCGGCGAGAAGCGTTCGTCCAGGACCTTGCCGGCCGCCGTGGCGAGCAGATCGCCCACCCACTCCCCCGAGAGCGGCTCCTGCGCCTGCACCTTGGGGAGGCTCTCGCCGCCGTCCTTCTTGGCGGCGCCCTGGCGCAGCTGCACCAGTTCCGCGCCGCCCGCTTCCGGGCGTACGCCGTCGAAGGCGTCGTCCACCGCGCCTTCACGGAGGGCGAGTTGGTAGACGGCGAGCTGGGGGTGGCGGGCCACGTCGGCGGCGCTCGGGGTCTGCTTGCCGGTCTTGAAGTCGACTACGTAGGCACGGCCTTCGGTGTCCTGCTCGACGCGGTCCATGGAGCCGCGCACGCGTACTTCGTAGGGACCCGCTTCGAGGGTCACGTCGAAGTCGTGCTCACTGGCGACCGGGGTACGGCTCGCGCGGTCCATCACATGCCACTGGAGGAAGCGTTCGAGCGCCACGCGCGCGTGCTCCTTCTCCTGCGCCGACTTCCAGGGGGCGTCGAAGGCGAGCGAGTCCCAGACCGAGTCGAGGCGCTCCATGAGGACGGCGAGGTCGGCGGGGGTCCTGCCGGACGCGACCTCGTCGGCCAGGACGTGGACCACGTTGCCGAAGCCCTGGGCGGCGGTCGCGGGGGCGTCCGCCTTCACCTCGCGGCCCAGGAACCACTGCAGGGAACAGGTGTTGGCGAGCTGGTCCAGGGCGCTTCCGGAGAGGACGACGGGCTTGTCGCGGTCCCGCAGCGGGACCGTGCTCGCCGTCGGCTCGTACATGCCCCACCAGCGGTACGGGTGCGCCGACGGCACCAGGGGGCGTCCGTCGGCGTCGCTGAGCGCGGCGAGGCGGGCCAGGCGGTGCGCGGCGGCCTCTCTGAGGGTGCCGGACACCCGGGGGTCGACCGTCGTGGCGCGCAGCTCCGCGACGAGCGCGGAGACCGACAGGGGGCGGCGCGGGCGGCCCGTCACGTCCTTCGGTTCGACGCCGAGCTCGGTGAGGAAGCGCGATGGCTGGTCGCCGTCGTCCGCGGGTGCCTTGACGGCGGTGACGACGAGGCGTTCACGCGCGCGCGTGGCGGCCACGTAGAACAACCGGCGCTCTTCGGAGAGGAGCGCTCCGGGAGTGAGGGGCTCGGCGAGGCCGTCACTGCCGATGCGGTCGGCCTCCAGGAGGGAGCCGCGGCGGCGCAGGTCGGGCCAGAGGCCTTCCTGTACGCCGGCGACCACCACGAGCCGCCACTCGAGGCCCTTGGAGCGGTGCGCCGTCATCAGGCGTACGGCGTCGGGGCGTACAGCCCTGCGGTTGAGGGTGTCCGCGGCGATGTCCTGCGCCTCGGTCTCCTCCAGGAAGTTGAGGGCGCCGCGCCCTCCGGTGCGCTCCTCGGCGCGGGACGCGTACGCGAACAGGGCGCAGACCGCGTCGAGATCGCGGTCCGCGTTGCGCCCGGCTGCGCCGCCGCGACGTGCGGCGCGCTCCAGGCGGCGCGGCCACGGAGTGCCGTCCCACAGCTCCCAGAGCGCCTCCTCGGCCGTGCCGCCTCCCGCGAGGCGCTCACGGGCCTTGCGGAGCAGCACGCCGAGCCGCTGGGCGCCACGGGCGTACGCGGGATCGTGCGCGACGAGCCGCTCCGGCTCGGCGAGCGCGCGGGCAAGCAGCTCGTCCGAAGGCGGCGGCAGATGATTCCCCGCGGCGCGCTCCTCCTCGCGCAGCGCGCGGCCGAGCCGGCGGAGGTCGGCGGCGTCCATGCCGGCGAGGGGGGACGTGAGGAGGGTGAGCGCGGTCTCGGTGTCGAGCCAGGCGGGCGGGACGAATTCACTCCCCGCGTCAGCCGCCTCGGGGGCGCTCTCTTCGGAGAGACCCGCTTCCGAGACGCTCTCTTCGGAGAGACCCTCTTCGGAGAAACCCGCTTCGGAGACGCCCTCTTCAGAGGCACCTCCCCCGGAGACATCCCCTCCAGAAGTGACCGCCTCCGCCACCACCCGCAGCGCCGTCAGCAGCGGCGTGACCGCCGGCTCGTGGCGCAGGGCGATGTCGTCGCCGTCTATGTCCAGGGGGACGCCCGCGGCGGTGAGGCTGCGGCGGACCGTGGGGATCGTGTGGGCGCCCGCGCGGACCAGGACCGCCATCTCACCCCAGGGGACGCCGTCCTCCAGGTGCGCGCGGCGCAGGATGTCCGCGATGTTGTCGAGCTCCGCGCCGGACGTCGGATACGTGTACGCCTCGACCCGGGCGCCGGGCCGGCCGGCGGGCCCCGCCCGGGGGGGCCCCCCCGTCACCGCCGCCCGCCGGGTCCGGGGCATACGGCGGGGGTGCCAGCCGGGGGCCGGGGGGAGCTGGTTGTCCGCTTTGTGGGCGCGCGCCGCGCCGGCCGTGGTATCCGTGACCGCCCCCCCCGGGCCGCGGCCCGGGCGGGCGGCCAGCTCGCGGTGGGCCCGCACCTTCTCCGCCGGCAGCCTGGTCAGCGGCATACGGCGGGTGAGCAGCCGGGTGGCCTCGAGGAGACCGGCACCCGACCTGCGCGACGTGGTCAGGACCTCGACCGGCGCCGGGGTGCCGTCCGCGCGCGGGAAGTCGCCGGGGAACTCCAGGATGCCGTTCACGTCGGCGCCCCGGAACGTGTAGATCGACTGGTCCGGGTCCCCGAAGGCGACCAGCGAACGCCCGCCGCCGGCCAGCGCGTCGAGCAGCCGCACCTGCGCGGGGTCGGTGTCCTGGTACTCGTCCACGAAGACCGCGTCGTACTGCGCGGCAAGCGCCCGCGCGACCTCGGGGCGCCGCGCGAGCAGCACCGCGCGGTGCACCAGTTCCGCGTAGTCGAGCACGCCCTGCATGTCGAGCACGTCCAGGTACTCGGCGAGGAACGCCGCCGCCGCGCCCCAGTCGGGCCGCCCCGCGCGGCGGGCGAACGCGTCCAGGGAGTCGGGCCCGAGGCCCAGCTCACGGCTGCGGGCGAGCACCGCGCGCACCTCGTCGGCGAAGCCCCGCGTCGTCAGGCAGGCACGCAGTTCGTCCGGCCAGCGGACGCGGCCGATCCCCTCGGACTCCAGGTCGATCTGGCCCGCAAGGAGCTCGCGCACGGCCACGTCCTGTTCGGGTCCCGACAGGAGGCGGAGCGGCTCGACGAACAGATCGGCGTCCTGGTGGGCGCGGATGAGGGCGTAACAGAAGGAGTGGAAGGTGGTCGCCTGCGGGGCCTTCGCCGCCCCTATGCGCAGCGCCATGCGGTCGCGCAGCTCGACGGCGGCCTTACGGCTGAAGGTGAGGACGAGGACCCGCTCCGGTTCCGTGCCCTTCGCGATCCGCGCGGCGACGGCCTCCACGAGCGTCGTCGTCTTGCCCGTACCGGGACCCGCGAGGACGAGCAGCGGTCCTCCGGAGTGGTCAACCACCGCGCGCTGGGGTGCGTCAAGACGAGGGGGATCCACGCGGACCGGCGGGGTACGCACCAGTCGATAGGCGCCCGGGGTCCCCTGTCGCACCTGGTGGTGCGGCAGGTGCCGGGTATGCCGAGCTGATGAAGGGGAACTCACGTGGGTCGCCGGTCCTGGTGGGTCTGCTGGTCGAAACTGGTGGGTCTACTGGTCGAAAAACGGCTGCGCGATGGCTGCGGGGTGAGAGAAATGCGTGCTGTCGACGCTACGCCAGCGGGCGTGCGGGACGTGCCGCTTCCCCCGTACGGGCCACCGGTCCCCCGTGCGGCCGCCCGATGGCGGAAGCTGTCAGGTGTGAGCCTGAGGAGCCTGCGGGCGATCGGCACCGCCGCCGCCCGCCGCGTCACCCGCGTCACCGCCGTCCCAGCGCGCCCGCCGCATGTCGAGCCGGGGCAGATGGCCCTCGGCCGCACGGCTCGCCTCGCGCAGGGGCGTGCCCTCCGCGCGGTAGTGGTCGAGCGCCCGCAGCTCATGGCCCGGCAGCAGCACACCGTCCGCGCGCACCACACGCCACCACGGAACCGCTCCTCCGTAGAGGGCCATCACCCGGCCGACCTGCCGGGGCCCTCCCTCCTCAAGCCACTCCGCCACATCCCCGTAGGTCATCACCCGCCCCGGAGGGATCAGCTCCGCGACCTCGAGAACCCGCTCGGCATACTCTGGGTACTCCGGAAGCCCTTGCTCCGATCGGCTCTCCTCGCTCATCCGGACCATCCTGCCGTACGCCACCGACACCGTGACCGTCCGGCGACAGAGCGTGCAGTACGAGCCAAACTGGCGCCCAAGGGACACTTCGCGCCCCCGCATCGCACCCTGATGCCCCCCTCTGTCTGCCGGACATGCCACCATCGTGCGGGCGGTGACTGGTGATACGAGATCAAGAAGAGACGACGGAGCAGCAGGATGTGCACCCCGATGAGACGGTGGGCACCCCTGCGGCCGAGTCACACCCGGACACCGGTGGGCACTCCCTGAACAAGAACGAGAAGCACGAGAAGCACGCAAAGGACACAGACGGGCAGTCCGGCGGCGAAGAAGAGGGCACGCACGCCTTCGTCTCCGACGACTGCGCCGACGAGACGGAGCCGCACACCGACCGCGTCGCCGGTGACGAACCCCTGCTCGCCGCGCGCGTGCACCGTCCTTCGGACCTGATGCGGCTGCTCGTCGGCATCCTGGCGATCGCCGTTCTCCTCGCCATCGCCGCGTTCGCGCACGGTACGACGTCGGGCCTCGCCCAGGACATCGACAAGGGCACGGACCAGGCACCCGACGCGCTGATCAGGTTCGCGGGCCTCACCGCGAGCATCGGTGTCCTGCTCGTCCCCGTCGCGTTCGCGATCGAGCGCCTGGTCAAACGGGACGGGCTGCGCATCGCCGACGGTGTCCTCGCGGCCGTCCTGGCGCACGGCGTGACGCTGGCCACCGACCTCTGGGTCGCCAAGGCCGCCCCCGACTCCATCCAGGAGGCGCTGACCCGGCCGTCCCCCGGCGACCTGAACGCGCTCACCGATCCGGTGCACGGCTATCTCGCACCCGTCATCGCGTACATGACAGCGGTCGGGATGTCCCGCCGACCACGCTGGCGCGTGGTGCTGTGGGTGGTGCTGCTGCTCGACGCCTTCACCATGCTGGTCACCGGCTACACGACGCCGTTCTCGATCATCCTGACCGTGCTCCTCGGCTGGAGCGTCGCCTACGGAACGCTGTACGCGGTCGGCTCGCCGAACGTCAGGCCCACCGGCCAGACGCTCCTCGCCGGCCTGCGGCACGTCGGCTTCCACCCCGTGAGCGCGGCCCGCGAGGAGTCCCCGGACAGCGGGGAGCACGGCGACCGCGGCCGCCGCTACTTCGTCACCCTGGAGGACGGCCCGCCCCTGGACGTCACGGTCATCGACCGCGAGCAGCAGGCGCAGGGCTTCTTCTACCGCGTATGGCGCAGACTCACGCTGCGCGGCATCACCCAGCGCCGCAGCCTGCAGTCGCTGCGCCAGGCCCTGGAGCAGGAGGCGCTCCTCGCCTACGCGGCGATCTCGGCCGGGGCCGACGCGCCCAAGCTGATCGCCACCTCCGAGCTCGGCCCCGACGCGGTGATGCTCGTGTACGAGCACACGGGCGGCCGTTCCCTGGACTCGCTGCCGGACGACGCCATCACCGACGAGCTGCTGTGCGACACCTGGCGCCAGGTGCAGGCGCTGCAGTCGCGGCGGATCGCGCACCGCAGGCTCCAGGGCGACGCGATTCTGGTGGATCGTTCCGGCACGGTGATCTTGACGGACCTGCGGGGCGGTGAGATCGCCGCCGGTGATCTGGTCCTGCGGATGGACATCGCCCAGCTCCTGACCACCTTCGGGCTGCGGGTCGGCGCCGAGCGCGCGGTCGCTGCCGCGCTGGATGTGCTCGGCCCCGACACGGTCGCCGACTGTCTGCCGCTGCTCCAGCCGATCGCCCTCACCCGCGCCACCCGCGCCACCCTGCGCAAGCGGGCCAGGGAGCGGTCACAGCGCGAGCGAGAGGCCGTCCTCGAAGCGTCCCGCAAGGAGAAGCTGGCCCGCACCGAGGCCGCTTCGGCGACCGCCGAGGCCGCCGAGGCGGAGACCGCGGAAGGCGCCAAGAGCCCCGACCGCAAGGCCGTGCGCGCGGAGAAGCAGGCCGAGAAGCTGGCCATAGACGTGGCCCTGGAGCAGGCACGCGAGGAGGATCTGCTCACCCAGATCCGCCACCAGGTGCTGCTCATCCGGCCGCAGGCGCCCGTCGAGCCCGCTCAGCTCGAGCGGATCAGGCCGCGCACGCTGATCAGTTTCATCGCCGGTGCCATCGGCGCGTACTTCCTGCTCTCTCAGCTCACCCAGGTCGACTTCGGCACGATCGTGGGCGAGGCCGAATGGGGCTGGGTCGCCGTGGCCGTGGCCTGCTCGGCGCTGAGCTACCTGGCCGCGGCGATGAGCCTGCTCGGCTTCGTGCCGGAGCGGGTGCCGTTCCTGCGGACCGTGCAGGCGCAGGTCGCCGGGTCGTTCGTGAAGATCGTGGCGCCTGCCGCGGTGGGCGGCGTCGCGCTCAACACCCGTTTCCTGCAGCGCTCCGGGGTGCGTTCCGGTCTCGCGGTGGCGAGCGTCGGGGCCTCGCAGCTGTTCGGGCTCGGCTCGCACATCATGCTGCTGATGATCTTCGGCTATCTGACCGGTACGGAGAAGACGCCGTCCCTGTCGCCGTCCCGCACCGTCATCGCCGGCCTGCTGTCGGTCGCGGTCCTGGTGCTCGTGGTGACCGCGATCCCGTTCCTGCGGAAATTCGTCGTCACGCGCGTGCGTTCGCTGTTCGCGGGCGTCGTGCCGCGCATGCTGGACGTACTGCAGCGCCCCCAGAAGCTGCTCACCGGCATCGGCGGCATGCTCCTGCTCACCCTGCTGTTCGTCCTGTGCCTGGACGCATCCGTACGCGCCTTCAGCACTGCGGAGATGAAGCCGCTGACCCTGGCCAGCGTCGCCGTGGTCTTCCTCGCAGGCAACGCGCTCGGCTCGGCGGCTCCCACGCCCGGCGGTGTCGGCGCGGTCGAGGCGACGCTCACCTTCGGTCTGATCGCCGTGGGCGTGCCCAAGGACGTGGCGGCACCCGCGGTGCTGCTCTACCGGCTGCTCACGCTGTGGCTTCCGGTGCTTCCGGGGTGGCTGTACTTCAACCACCTGACAAGGAAGGGCCTTCTTTAGGAAGCGGTGCTCTTCTTTAGGAAGCGGTGCTCTTCTTGAGGAAGGCGCCCTCTTCTTAAGAAGAGGGCCTGATCACGGAAGGCCGAGCCAGCCGTGCGCCCCGTCCGCACCCCCCGCAGGATGGGAAGCATGCCCAACCTGAAGGCGCGTGCCACTGTCCTGGCCGCCACCGTCGTCCTGCTGTCATCGACCGCCACGGCCTGCGGCGACGACGCCAAGGACGAGGATCTGTCGGCCCAGAAGCTCAGCTGGAAGGACTGCCCCGCGCCGGAGGCCTCCGAAGGCGGTGGTGAAGCCCCGTCGCCGCTGCCCGGCGGCGCCGAGTGGCAGTGCGCCACCATGAAGGCCCCCCTCGACTGGGACAAGCCCAAGGGGGACACCCTCGACATCGCGCTGATCCGCGCGGCGGCCAGCGGCAAGCAGGACCGGCGGATCGGCTCGCTCGTCTTCAACTTCGGCGGCCCCGGCGGCTCGGGCATCACCACGCTGCCCGCCTTCGGTCAGGACTACGCCAAGCTGCGCACCCGCTACGACCTGGTGAGCTTCGACCCGCGCGGCGTCGGCCGCAGCGCGGGCGTGAAGTGCGAGGACGACGAGCAGCTCGACGAGTACTTCCAGCAGGACTCCACGCCCGACGACGACGCGGAGCAGAAACAGCTCCTCGACAACGTGAAGGGCTTCAACGGCGGCTGCGAGAAGAACTCCGGCGAGGTGCTCCCCCACGTACGCACCACCGACGCGGCCCGCGACATGGACCTGATGCGCCAGGTGCTCGGCGACGACAAGCTGCACTACTTCGGCATCTCCTACGGCACCGAACTCGGCGGCGTCTACGCCCACTTGTTCCCCAAGAGGGTGGGCCGTGCCGTCTTCGACGCGGTCGTCGACCCCACCGAGACGGCGGAGCAGGGCTCGCTGGGCCAGGCCGAGGGCTTCCAGCTCGCGCTCGACAACTTCGCCGAGGACTGCACGTCGAAGGCCGAGGACTGCCCCGTCGGCGACACCGCGCAGGACGTGAAGGACCGGATCGCGAAGCTCCTGAAGGACCTGGACGCCAAGCCGCTGCCCGCCCTTCCGCCGCGCGAACTGACCCAGACCGCCGCCACGAACGGCATCGCCCAGTCGCTGTACTCCAAGGACTTCTGGCCGTATCTCACCGACGGCCTGGAGCAGGCCTACGACGGCGACGGCAGGATCCTGATGACGCTCTCCGACGCCATGAACGGCCGCAACCAGGACGGCTCGTACAGCAACATCCAGGCCGCCAACATCTCCATCAACTGCGCCGACGACAAGGCGCGTTACACCGCCGACTACGTCAAGGAGAAGCTCCCCGGGTTCCGCAAGGCCTCCCCGCTGTTCGGCGACTATCTGGCCTGGGGCATGGTCGGCTGCACCGACTGGGCGGTGCAGGGCGCCGCCGACCATCCGGACGTCAGCGCGTCGGACGCGCCGCCGATCGTCGTCATCGGCAACACGGGCGACCCCGCGACGCCGTACGAGGGCGCGAAGAAGATGGCTCAGGCACTGGGCGAGGGCGTCGGTGTCGAGCTGACGTACAAGGGCCAGGGGCACGGGGCGTACGACAGCAAGAACAAGTGCGTACGGGACGCGGTGAACGGCTATCTGCTGGACGGCACGGTGCCGAGGGCCGGCACGGTCTGCGTATAAGCGGCACATAAGGGACCAAGCCCGCCAAGGGCACTGTCAGAGACCCCGCCTACTATGGCTTGACTGTCTTCCAAGGGGGGAAGCGCTCCATGCCGCGTTTCGTACGGTCAGCAGCTCTGGCTGCCGCAGGGGTCCTGGTGGCGGGGCTCGCCGTCGGCTGCGGCGGTTCGTCGGACGGCGGCGAGGACGACGCCAAGCCGGCCCCGACCGGACCCGAGCAGGAGCCGAGGCCCGATCCCTCCTCCACGCTGCCCGCCACGATCAACGCCCAGAAGCTCGACTGGGGCGGCTGCAAGGCATCGGGCCAGGACCCCGCGCCCGGCTCCGAGTGGCAGTGCTCGACCCTCAAGGTCCCCCTGGACTACGCGAAGCCGGACGGCGAGACGATCGACATCGCGCTGATACGCGCCCGGTCCACCGGCAAGGGCGAGCGCATCGGCTCGCTCCTGTTCAACTTCGGCGGTCCCGGCGGCTCCGGCGTCTCCATGCTGCCGTCGTTCGCCGACTCGTACGACACGCTGCGCGAGCGGTACGACCTGGTGAGCTTCGACCCGCGCGGCGTCGCGGGCAGCGCGGGCGTGCGCTGCCGCAGCGACAAGGAGACACAGGCCGCCGAGTCCGTCGACCTCACTCCGGACACCCCGGCCGAGGAAGCGGCGTACTTCAAGGACGCGGCCGACTTCGGCGCGGGCTGCGAGCGGAACGCGGGCAAGCTCCTCGGCCATGTCTCGACGGTCGAGGCGGCCCGTGACATGGATGTGATGCGCCAGGTCCTCGGCGACGAGAAGCTGCACTACATGGGCATCTCGTACGGCACCGAACTGGGCGGCACGTACGCGCACTTGTTCCCCAAGAAGGTGGGGCGCCTCACCCTGGACGCCGTCGTCGACCCGAGTGCGGACTCGGTGGGCCACGCCAAGAACCAGGCCCGGGGCTTCCAGCGCGCCCTGGAGAACTATCTGAAGTCGTCGGGCCAGGACCCGAAGGCGGGCTCGCAGAAGATAGTGCGCCTCCTGAAGCGCCTGGACGCCGAGCCGCTGCCCGGATCGGGCGACCGGAAGCTCACCCAGTCCCTGGCGCTCACCGGCATCACGGTCACGCTGTACAGCCGGCAGAGCTGGCCCGCCCTGACCCACGGCCTTGAGCAGGCCGAGAAGGGCGAAGGATCGGCGCTGCTGCAGCTGGCCGACGCCTACAACGAGCGGGACCCGTCCGGCCGTTACAGCACACAGAGCCACTCGCAGCGGTCCATCTCCTGCCGCGACGGCAAGGCGCGACCGACGCCCGCGCAGGCGAAGGCGCAGCTCGCCGACTTCCGTGAGATATCGCCGGTCTTCGGCGAGTTCATGGGCTGGGACACGGCGGGCTGGTGCCACGAGTGGCCGGTGGCCGGGCTGCACGACTCCCCCGACGTCTCCGCCCCCGGCGCGGACCCGATCCTGGTGGTCGGGAACACCGGAGACCCGGCGACGCCCTACGAGGGCGCGCAGAAGATGGCCGACGAGCTCGGCAAGGGCGTGGGCACGATGCTGACCTGGAAGGGTGAGGGCCACGGGGCGTACGGCAGCGGCAGCGACTGCGTGGACGACGCGGTCGACGGCTATCTCCTGAACGGAAAGGTGCCGCAGGACGGCAAGGTCTGCGAGTCCTGAGGACGGCAGATGGGGGCCGCACCTCTTCAGGTGGGGGACCCCCCACAAAGGGGGGCAAAACAAGAAGGTGGAGGAGGGACAAAAAAAAAC
>NZ_JBHYIG010000163.1:0-21855 GCF_042740015.1 Streptomyces sp. NPDC059037 | reverse complement strand
GGGGGGGGCTGTCTCGTCCGGCCCGCCCCGGCGCCCGCGCTCTGCGCGTGTGTGTTGTGTCCCCGCCGCCCCCCACCGCCTCGCGGGCGGCGCCCCACCAGTCGGCGGCGAGGACGGGGTTGCGATAGGTCCCGTCGCCGAGGTCACCGAACCCGCCTGCCCCCGCCGCGTTCACGCGGTCACCGCCTTGCGGACGAGCCCCGCGGCCTCGGCCCGGCTCGGGCGGCCGTCCGCGACGACGGTGACGACACGGCGTACGACGGTCTCGCCCGGCCCGATCGGCAGGCGCCGCTCGGGCGCGAGCGAGGAGCCGACGCCCGGATACTCGGCGGTTCTTACGAACCACGGGTCGCCCCGCGTCTCGGGAGTCGCCCCGGCGAAGACGAGGGTCCAGCCGTGGCCCGCGAGGGCCAGCCAGTCGGCCGGGGCGCCGTGCACGGCGGCCTCGCCCTCGGCGTCCGCGGTGAACACCTCGGGGGCCCGCGCCTCCTTGGGGGCGCGCCAGAAGAATCCTCCGTAGGCGGCGCCGGGGCGGCCGTTGGTGGCGGGGCTGCCGATCGAGATCTCCGCGGCGGCCGGATTGGTGAGGGAGAACGTGAAGTCCAGCGCCCAGGCGGACGAGGTGAGCGGCGTGACGGCGACGGTGCGCCGCTCGCGCAGCAGCTCGCGCTGCCCGTCGAGCCAGCCGATCTCCTCGACGAAGCCGTCGGGGTCGCGCAGCTTGTACTCCAGGTGGCGCTGTTCACCGTGGTTGTCGAGCTCGGTCGGCCCCTGACCGCGCACGTAGGTGCGCCCGCCCCAGAAGTTGCGGCCCGCGGCGTCGGCCACGGCGACGCCCACCCCGAGGTGGTGCGGGTGGTCGGCGGGACCGAACTCGGTGACGGGGAGGCCGCCGAAGGTGCGGACGGGATGGAGGCAGGGGCGCGGGGCGAGCCGCGGGCCGACCGAGGGGTGGATGACGTAACGGGCGACGGGGCGGCCCGAGCAGCGGAGCATGAGCGAGGTCTCGATCGAGGTCCGGTCCATGGGGGTCTCACCTCGGTGGGTTCTCGGCGGGGGAGGGCTCGGGGGTGGGGGTGTGTGGGGTGGGGGTCTGTGGGGTGAGGGGCCCGTCGGGGGCGGGGCTCCCGTCGGCGGAGGGCTCTCCGGTAGCAGCTTGTGGGGCGGGTGTCCCCGATGCGGGGGCTGCGAGGGCAGGGGTCTCAGAGGTGGCGGACTCAGCTGCGGAGATCTGACCGGCAGGGGGCCCAGGGGCCGAGGTCGAGGTCGGGGCCGGGAAGGCAGGCTCCTGAGGGGCGGTGGGCTCAGCGGCGGAGGGCCCCGCAGCCGGGAGCCGAGCTGCGGGGTTCCCGTTCGGCAGCGCCCAGAACGTGCCCAGCTCCGCGTAGCCGCGCAGGGTGTCGGCGCACGCCGCGACGAGGCCGTCGATGCCGTGCACGATCCGGCGCCGCACGCCCTCGTACGCACCGGGCACGGAGCGCCACGCCTCGACCGGCAGCGGGCGCGGATCGGGCGCCCGGCGGATCGACTCGACGACCTTCATGAAGGCGCCCGTCGACACCGGCGGAACCAGCAGTTCGGCGCGACCCGCGAGATGGTCGACGAGGTTCTCGAGGAGGTCCGTCCGCCCGTGCAGGACCTCCTCGGACCCGTGCCCGGCGCGCCGCACGAGCACCCGGTCCTGCTTGTACCAGAGGGTGATGCGGCCCTCCGTGCCGTGGACGATGACGTACGGCTCGTCGGGACGCTCGGCGCAGAGGGTCGCGGCGACACCGACGCGGCCGCCATGCGCGGTGGTGATCCCCACGAACGACGTGTCGTCGGACTCGATGGCGTTGGCGCGGAACAGCTCGGGGTCCACCCGCACGATGTCCTCCGCCCGCGTGGACCCGTCGACCGCAAGGGCGGTGGCGACGGCGTGGGCGAGTGGATTGGTCAGGACCCCGTCCAGGACGTCCACACCGTCCAGGCGGCGCCGCCCGGCCCAGGGCGCGCGCCGGTAGTACGCCTCGTCCCGCACCCAGGCACCCGCCGCGCCGACCCCCATCGGCTCGCCGATCGCCCCGTCGGCGACCAGCGCGCGCACGGCGGGCACGGCATGCGAGCCGAGCGACTGGAACCCGATCTGGCAGGCCACGCCCGCGGCGGCCACCGCGTCGCCGATCCGCTGGAAATCGGCGTACGAAGGAGCGGGCGGCTTCTCCAGGAGCAGGTGCACGCCGCGCGATGCGGCGGCGACGGCCAGCTCGGCGTGGGTGGGGATCGGGGTGCAGATGACGGCGGCCGCGGCCCCGGTGGCGTCGAGCAGGCGCCCGAAGTCGGTGGACTGCGCGGGATCGCCGAGGCCGTCGAGCTCGGCGGGGCTCAGCGGCTCGACCTCGCAGATGCCCACGAGCCGTACCGGACCTGCCTGTTGGAGTCGGCGGATGTTCTCCAGGTGCCATCGGCCGTGCCCGCGCGCACCGGCGATGACGAGAGGCAGGGGAGTGCTGCTCATCCCTTCACCGCCCCGGCGCTGAACCCCGTGACCAGCCACTTCTGGATGAAGGCGAAGACGATCACAACGGGCAGGGCGGCGATGACGCCGCCCGCGGCGAGCGCCCCGAGGTCGACGCTGTCGGCGCCCATCAGGGTGGCGAGGCCGACCGGGATCGTCTGCTTGTCCTGGTTGGAGAGGAACATCAGGGCGAACAGGAAGTGGTTCCAGCTGTGGACGAAGGCGAAGGAGCCGACCGCGATCAGACCGGGCCGAAGCAGCGGCAGGACGACGGAGCAGAAGGCTCGGAAGCGTCCGCAGCCGTCGACCCAGGCGGCCTCCTCCAGGGAGTACGGCACGTTCCTGATGAACCCGCTGATGAGGATCATCGAGAGCGGCAGCTGGAAGACGGCCTCGGCGATGATGACGCTGCCAAGGGAGTTGATCATTTGGAGGTCGGCGAAGATCTGGAAGAGCGGCACCAGCATCAGCGCGCCCGGGATGAACTGCGAGCACAGCAGCGCCAGCAGGAAGCCGCGCTTGATCCTGAAGTCGAAGCGGGCCAGGGCATAGCCGCCCGCGAGCGCGACGACCGTCGTCATCAGCATCGACAGGACGCCGACGATGAGGCTGTTCTGGAAGAACAGCCCGAAGCTCCGCTCGGTCCACACCTTGTCGAAGTGCTCGAACGTGATCGGCCACGGCAGCAGCGAGGTCGAGCCCGCAGGGCGGAACGCGAAGAGTAGCATCCAGTAGAAGGGGATGAGGGTGAAGAGGAGATAGAGGCCGAGCGGCAGATAGATCTGCCGGCGCGGGGCCTCGTCCCAGGCGCGCCGTCGCTGAATGGCCGTCATTTCTCCTGGCCCCCGAACTTGCTCAGCCGCAGATAGACCATCGAGAAGAAGAGGAGGATCACGAACGCGATGGACGTCAGCGCGGAGGCGTAGCCGAAGTCGTGCGAGTCGACGGCGATGGACGCGATGCGCAGCGGCAGCGTCGTCGTCTCACCGGCGGGACCGCCGCCGGTGAGGGTGTAGAGCAGGTCGACGTTGTTGAACTCCCAGACCGCGCGCAGCAGCGTGGAGAGGATGATCGCGTCCTTGAGGTGCGGCAGCGTGATGTGGAAGAACTGCCGGAAGCGGCTCGCGCCGTCGACCTCGGCGGCCTCGTACAGATCCTTCGACACGGACTGCAGATCGGCGAGGATGAGGATCGCGAAGAAGGGCACGCCGCGCCAGAGTTCGGCGACGACGACGGCCGGGAAGACGGTGCCGGTGTCCGAGAGCCAGGACGTGCCGTACGAGCCGATCCCCAGGTCCGCGAGGTAACGGGTGATGCCCGTCTGGGAGTTGAAGATCAGCAGCCAGATCGTCGAGGTGAGCACCCCGGAGACGGCCCACGGCGAGAAGACCAGGGCACGGGCCATCGCACGGCCGACAAAGGTCTGGTTGACGATCAGCGCGAGCCCCAGGCCGAGCAGCAGTTGCAGGACGACCTCGACGGCCACCCACTGGAGGCTGAAGCCGAGGGTCTGCCAGAACTGCGGGTCGTCGGTGAACGCGGTGACGAAGTTGTCGAAGCCCGCGAAGCCGTCGCGCCAGGGCTTGGTGGGGTTGTGGTGGCGCAGGCTGTAGTAGAAGACGCTGATGACCGGGTAGGCGATGAAGCCGAGCATCAGGAGTGCGGCCGGCGCGATCAGCAGATACGGGAGGCGGCGCGGGGTCGCTCCCGTCCGGCGCCGGGGCGCACCCGGCGTGTGGCGCCGGGGCGGTGGCTGCGGTGGCGCTTTCGCCACAGCTTGGGCCATGACTGCTTCTCCGTTCTCAGGGTCTGCTCCGGCTGCTCCGACTGCCATCACGGTCGATGAGGCGAAGCGCTTCGCAGACGTCGTTCGAGATCTCGTACAAAAAAAGAAGTCGACGGAGGAGCGGCGGGATCAGCCCGCGTACGGGTCGGGGACCTCGCCGTCGCGGGCCAGGAACGCGAAGTCGCAGCCGGTGTCGGCCTGCGTGATCTGCTCGCTGTAGAGCGCGCCGTAGCCGCGCCCGTAGCGCGCGGGCGGCGGCGTCCACGCGGCGCGCCGCCGCGCCAACTCCTCGTCGGACACGTCGAGATGGAGCGACCGCGCCTCGACGTCCAGGGTGATCAGGTCGCCCGTACGAACCAGGGCGAGCGGCCCGCCGACGTACGACTCGGGCGCGATGTGCAGCACACACGTGCCGTACGACGTGCCGCTCATCCGGGCGTCGGAGATCCGCACCATGTCGCGCACGCCCTGCTTCAGCAGGTGGTCGGGGATCGGGAGCATCCCGTACTCGGGCATGCCGGGACCGCCGATGGGACCGGAGCCGCGCAGCACCAGGACGTGGTCGGCGGTGATGCCGAGCGCGGGGTCGTTGATGGTGCGCTGCATCGTGCGGTAGTCGTCGAAGACGACCGCAGGGCCGGTGTGCCGCAGCAGGCGCGGCTCGGCGGCGATGTGCTTGATCACGGCGCCGTCCGGACAGAGGTTGCCGCGAAGCACCGCCACCCCGCCCTCGTCGGCCAGTGGCCTGTCGCGGGGGCGGATGACCTCGGGATTGTGCACGGTGGCGCCCGCGAGCTGCTCGCGCAGGGTGTCGTGCGCGACGGTGGGCCGGTCCAGATGGAGTACGTCGGTCAACTGGGCCAGAAACGCCGGGAGTCCGCCCGCGAAGTGGAAGTCCTCCATGAGGTAGCGACCGCCGGGGCGCAGATTGGCGAGCACCGGCACGGTCCGCGCGATCCGGTCGAAGTCGTCGAGCGTCAGGCGTACGCCGCTGCGGCCCGCCATCGCGATCAGGTGGATCACGGCGTTGGTGGAGCCGCCGAGCGCGAGCACGGTGGCGACCGCGTCCTCGTACGCCTCGCGCGTGAGCAGCTTCGACAACTTCACGTCCTGGTGGACGAGTTCGACGATCCGCATCCCGGACGCGGCCGCCATCCGGTCGTGCCCGGAGTCCACCGCGGGGATCGAGGATGCGCCGGGCACCGTCACGCCGAGCGCCTCGGCGGCTGCGGTCAGCGTGGAGGCCGTACCCATGGTCATGCAGTGGCCGGGGGAGCGGGCCAACCCGCTCTCCAGCTCGGCCAGTTCGCAGTCGCCGATGAGCCCGGCGCGCTTGTCGTCCCAGTACTTCCACATGTCGGTGCCCGAACCGAGCACCTCGTTGCGCCAGTGCCCCGGCAGCATCGGCCCGGCAGGCACGAAGACACTCGGCAGATCGGCGCTCGCGGCCCCCATGAGCAGGGCGGGCGTCGTCTTGTCGCAGCCGCCGAGCAGGACCGCGCCGTCCACGGGATAGGACCTGAGCAGCTCCTCGGTCTCCATGGCCAGGAGGTTCCGGTAGAGCATCGGGGTCGGCTTCTGGAAGGTCTCCGAGAGTGTGGAGACGGGGAATTCGAGCGGGAAGCCGCCCGCCTGCCACACCCCGCGCTTGACCGCCTGGGCGCGGTCGCGCAGATGGACGTGGCAGGGGTTGATGTCGGACCAGGTGTTGAGGACAGCGATGACGGGCTTGCCCAGATGTTCCTCGGGCAGATACCCGAGCTGGCGGGTGCGCGCCCGATGGCTGAAGGACCGCAGGCCGTCCGTGCCGTACCACTGATGGCTGCGCAGCTCGTCCGGTCTCATGGCGACCACGCCTTCACCAGCGCCGCTATCTCCTCGCGCCGCTCGACGGGCAGCACCCGGCTCGGCGGGCGCACATCGCGGCGGCACAGACCGAGCGCGGCGAGCGCTTCCTTGACGACGGTGACGTTGTCCGCGGACTGGTCGGCGGCGCGCAGCTCCTCGAAGCGCCGGATCCGCTCCCACACCTCCATGGCCGCCGGATGGTCGCAGGACCGCAGGGCGTCGCGCATCCGCAGCGACAGCTCGGGTGCGACGTTCACCAGACCCGAAGTGAAGCCGGTGGCGCCGACGGCCCAGTACGCGGGCGCGTACAGCTCGGCGAGCCCCGCCACCCACACGAAGCGGCCGAGCCCCGCGTCCCGCGCGAACGCGGCGAAGGCCGCGGCGTCCGGCGTCGCGTACTTCGCGCCGATCACATTGGGACACAACTCGCCCAAATTCGCGAGGTGTTGACCGGCAAGCAGGGAATTGCGGATGTACGGGACGACACCGAGCTCGGGCACGGCGTCGGCGACGGCTCGGTGATAGTCGACCCAGCCCTCCTGGGAGACGTACGGATGCACCGGCTGATGGACCATCACCATGTGCGCCCCGGCGTCCCGTGCGTGCCGGGCTGCGGCGACCGCGGTCGGCAGGTCATGACCGACGCCGGCCAGGACGGTGGCACCGCTCGCGCCCGCCTCCTCCAGGGTCAACTCGGTGACCAGACGCCGCTCTTCGGGGTCCAGGGCGTAGAACTCGCCCGTGTTGCCGTTCGGCGTGAGCGTGCGCACGCCGCCGTCGGTGAGGCGACGTATCAGCGCGCGATAGCTGTCCCGGTCCACGGAGCCGTCATCGGCGAACGGCGTCACGGGGATCGCGACGACATCGGCGAGCGCGGAACGCAGCGCTTCGAAGGGGGAGTCGCTGATCGGGAAACGGGAGTTGTCGCTCGGCCCGGTCATGAAGGCTCTCCCTCCGGGAACGCCCGCCGCACGAACGAGGCGATGTGGTCATGGAGTCCGCGCGCCGCGGCGTCGGCCTCTCCCGCGAGCGCGAGCCGCAGGATCTCCCGGTGCTCGGCCGCCTCCTGCTCCCAGGAGTGCAGGGTCGCCCAGGCGACGGCGGAGACCAGGGCCGCCTGGTCGCGTACGTCGTCGAGCATCCGGGCGAGCAGCGGATTGCCGCACGGGACGTAGAGCGCGCGGTGGAACTCCCGGTTGGCGAGGGAGCGTTCGGCCGCGTCCGCCGCGTGGTCCGCCCGCTCAAGGGCGTCGCGCGCCTCGTCCAGTCGGGCCGCGCCGCCCCGGACGGTGCGCCGCAGCGCCTCCGGTTCGAGCAGCAGGCGTACGTCGTAGACCTCCCGCGCCATGGCCGCGTCCACCGTGCGCACGGTGGCGCCCTTGTACTGGCTCATCACCACGAGCCCGGTACCGGCGAGCGTCTTCAGTGCTTCCCGTACGGGTGTCTTGGACACCCCGAACTGGGCGGCGAGCTCGGTCTCGACGAGGGCCTGTCCGGGCGCCAACTGCCCGGTGAGGATGCGGTGTTTGACCGCTTCGAGCACGTACTGCGTGCGCGAGGGGATGGGGTGGGGCGCAAGGTTCATCGATGCTCTCAGTCGTCGTGCAGCCATCGCGTACAGCCGTCATGGACAGCCGTCATCCACAGCTGTCATGTATCGCGTCTCATATATGACGTACGAAGTGCGACGCGATGAAGCTAGGGCGCCGACTGGTCCGCGTCAATGCCTTGCGCAGGAAAGCCCGTTCGGGAGAGCGGAGTTGGGGCGCGAAATTGATCGTCTGCGCGCGGCAACCCTTCGCCGGGCGGCGGCGACAAGGACATGCAAGCCGTCCACTACTGACTGAAGGAATGAACCGAAGCAATGAACCGGGACATGACTCCACCAACGAGCCCGCGCGTCAGCCATCGCCGGCGCCTCACCAAGCGCCGTGCCGTCGTCGGCGGCATCGCCGCGCTCGGCGTGACCGCCGCCGCCCTCGTCACCACTTCCATGATGTCGACGGCGGGGGCGGCCACCGCCTGGCCGGAGGCCAAGGGGCAGCAGCCGACCGCCAAGACCATCGAGGTCTCCGGCACTCTCGACGGCGGCCTCAAGCGCTACTACGGCACCGGCGACCTGGGCGGCGACGGACAGGACGAGGGCCAGGACCCGATCTTCAAGCTGAAGGACGGCGCGGTCCTCAAGAACGTCATCATCGGCTCGCCGGCCGCCGACGGCATCCACTGCCAGGGCAGCTGCACCCTGCAGAACGTGTGGTGGGAGGACGTCGGCGAGGACGCGGCCACCTTCAAGGGGACCGCGGCGGGATCGACGTACACCGTCCACGGCGGTGGCGCCAAGAAGGCCGACGACAAGGTCTTCCAGTTCAACGGCGCGGGCAAGCTGGTCATCACGAAGTTCCAGGTGTCCGACTTCGGGAAGCTGGTGCGCTCCTGCGGCAACTGCTCCAAGCAGTACCAGCGGAACATCATCGTGAACGACGTCGACATCACCGCCCCCGGCAAGTCGGTCGTCGGCATCAACACCAACTACGGTGACACGGCCGCGCTGCGGGGCATCCGCATCCACGGTGACAGCGCCAAGAAGATCGCCACCTGCGACCGCTTCACCGGCAACAACACGGGCGCCGAGCCGCCCAAGACGGGCTCGGGCCCCGACGGCAAGCACTGCAGGTTCACCGCCGGGGACATCAGCTACAAGTAGGCCGCGGCTCAGCGCGCCGAGAAGCTGTGCACCGTGCTCGACCGGTAGGTCTCGCCGGGGCGAAGGACCGTCGAGGGGAACGAGGGCTGGTTGGGGGCGTCGGGGAAGTGCTGGGTCTCCAGGCACATCCCGTCGCCCTGCCGGTAGGTGCGCCCCGCAGGCCCGGTGAGCGTGCCGTCCAGGAAGTTCCCGGAGTAGAACTGCACGCCCGGCTCGGTGGTGGCGATCTTCAGGGTGCGGCCCGACTCGGGGTCCCGCAGCGTCGCGAAGTGTTCGGGGCGCTGCGTGATCCCCTTGTCGAGGACCCAGTTGTGGTCGAAGCCCTTGGCGGTCACCAGCTGCTCGTGCGCGGCGCGGATGTCCCGGCCGACGGTCTTCGCGCGCCGGAAGTCGAAGGGCGTGCCCGCCACCCTCGCCAGCTCGCCCGTCGGGATGAGACCGGCGTCGGTGGGCGTGAACCGGGCGGCGGCCAGGGCCAGTTCGTGCCCGTAGATGTCGCCGCTGCCCTCGCCCGCGAGGTTGTAGTACGTGTGGTTGGTCAGGTTCACCACGGTGGCCTTGTCCGTGGTCGCCGCGTAGTCGATCCGCCAGTCGCCGCGGGCATCGAGGGTGTACGTCACCGTCACCCGCAGCGTTCCGGGATAGCCCATCTCGCCGTCGGCGCTTGTGTAGTGCAGGCGCAGGCCGACGCCCGAGGAGTCCGCGAACGGCTCGACGTCCCACACCCGCTTGTCGAAGCCCTTGGCCCCGCCGTGCAGGCTGTTCTCGCCGTCGTTGACGGAGAGTTGGTGGGCCTTGCCGTCCAGGGTGAAGCGGCCCTTGGCTATGCGGTTGCCGTAGCGGCCGATGAGGGCGCCGAAGAAGGTGGTGGCGGTGCGGTAGCCGTCCAGGTTGTCGAAGCCCAACGACACGTTGGTGTACTGGCCGTGCCGGTCGGGGAGTTCGAGGGACTGGACGATGCCGCCGTAGGAGAGGACCTTCATCCGCGTCGGCCCGTTCGCCAGGGTCCAGCGGTAGACCTTGGTGCCGTCGGGAAGCTTCCCGAACAGTTCCTTGGCGGGCGTCCTGCCCGACGACGCGTACGACGTGCCCGCGGCGGCCGCGGTGAGTCCCGCGGCTGCGGCCGAGGCGAGGACGGTGCGTCTGCTTGTTTCCATGTGCGGCTCCTGGTTCTCAGCCCGTCCGGCGTTTGAGGACGAGCCCGAAGGGCGATCTGCGGTGCGCTGGACTACGGAGCGATTGATGGTCGTGTCTCTAGGCGTCACCGCCCGACTTTGCGCTTGTTCCACACGTCGAACCCGACCGCCGCAAGCAGCACAAGCCCCTTGATCACCTGCTGGTAGTCGGTCCCGATGCCGACCAGCGACATCCCGTTGTTGAGAACGCCGAGCACCAGACCGCCGATCACGGCACCCATCACCGTGCCGACACCACCGCTCATCGACGCGCCGCCGATGAACGAGGCCGCGATCGCCTCCAGCTCGAAGTTCAGACCGGCCTGCGGGGTGCCCGCGTTCAGCCGTGCCGCGTACACACAGCCCGCCAGCGCGGCGAGGACGCCCATGTTGACGAAGACGAGGAAGGTGACGCGCTTGTCCTTGACGCCGGACAGCTTCGCGGCCGCCTTGTTGCCGCCGAGCGCGTACACATGCCGCCCGACGACCGCGTTGCGCATGACATAGCCGAGGCCGATGAGCAGCGCGCACATCACGAGCATCACGACGGGTACGCCGTGGAAGCTGGCCAGGGTGAGCGTGAACGCGACGACGGCCGCGGTGATCGCCACACACTTGGTGACCCACAGGCCGGTGGGCAGCACCTCCAGCTCGTACGCCAACTGCCGCCTGCGGTCCCGCCATTCGCGAAGGAGCAGGAAGACGACGGTGGCGAGGCCGATGACGAGCGTCGGGTTGTGGTATTGCGTGTACGGGCCCATCTCCGGGATGAAGCCCTTGGCCAGATCCTGGAATCCGCCGGGGAACGGCGACAGGGACTGGCCCTCAAGGACGATCTGGGTGAGCCCCCGGAAGAGCAGCATCCCGGCCAGCGTCACGATGAACGACGGGATCCCGACGTACGCGATGAAGAAGCCCTGCCACGCCCCGGCGACCGCGCCGATCAGGAGGGAGAGGACGAGGGCGAGCACCCAGGGCATGTCGTGCTTGACCATCATCACCGCCGCCATGGCGCCGACGAAGGCCACCAACGAGCCGACGGACAGATCGATGTGGCCCGCGATGATGACGATCATCATGCCCATGGCCAGGATGAGGATGTAGCCGTTCTGCTGGATCAGATTGGAGACGTTGTTCGGCAGCAGCAGCGTGCCGTCGGTCCATATCTGGAACAGTACGACGATGAACGCGAGCGCGATCAGCATGCCGTACTGGCGCATGTTGGTCCGCATGCTCTGCAGGAGCAGCGCCCCCGTGGACCGCTGGTCGGTCGGCGCGGGGGACGAGTCCCGCGGGGGAGTGGTCGTGGTGGTCATGGCGGGCCTCAGCTTCTGGTCATGGTCATCTGGCGCATCAGTACTTCCTGGGTGGCGTCGGCGCGGGCGACCTCACCGGTCAGCCGGCCCTCGGCCATCGTGTAGATCCGGTCGCACATCCCGAGCAGCTCCGGCAGTTCCGAGGAGATGAAGAGCACCGCCTTGCCCTGCGCCGCGAGCCGGTCGATGACCGTGTAGATCTCGTACTTGGCGCCGACGTCGATGCCGCGCGTCGGCTCGTCGAGGATCAGCACCTCGGGGTCGGCGTGGATCCACTTGCTGAGGACGACCTTCTGCTGATTGCCGCCGGAGAGCCGTCCCACCTGCTCCTGCACGGTCGGCGCCTTGATGTTCATCGAGGTGCGGTAGCGCTCGGCGACGGACCGTTCATGGTGCTCGTCGACGACGCCGCGGCGCCGCATGCCCGGCAGCGAGGCAAGGGAGATGTTGCGGTTGATGTTGTCGATGAGGTTGAGGCCGTAGGTCTTGCGGTCCTCGGTGACGTACGCGATGCCGACCGCGATCGCGGCCGGCACGGTCCGCGTCTGCACCGCACGGCCGTTGACCGCCACCGTGCCGCCCTCGTACAGCCCGTAGGACCGGCCGAAGAGGGACATCGCGAGCTCCGTGCGGCCCGCGCCCATCAGCCCCGCGATGCCGACGATCTCCCCGCGCCGCACGGTCAGCGTGGCGTCGTCGACGACCTTGCGCTGATGGTCGATGGGGTGCCGGACCGTCCAGCCCTCGACGGCGAGCGCGAGCTCTCCCGCGTCCGTGCCCTCGTACGTGGTGCGCTCGGGGAAGCGGTGGTCGAGATCGCGGCCGACCATGCCCCGGATGATGCGGTCCTCGGACAACTCCGGTGCGGCATCCAGAGATTGACGGACCATCAGCGTCTCGATGGTCCTGCCGTCGCGCAGGATGGTCACCGAGTCGGCGATGGCGCGGATCTCGCCCAGCTTGTGGGAGATGATGATGCTGGTGATGCCCTGCTCGCGCAGTTCCAGGATCAGATCGAGCAGCCCCGCGCTGTCCTCGTCGTTGAGCGCGGCGGTCGGCTCGTCGAGGATGAGCAGCTTCACCTCCTTCGACAGGGCCTTGGCGATCTCCACCAGCTGCTGCTTGCCCACGCCGATGTCGGCGACGGCGGTCTGCGGGTTCTCCCGCAGGCCGACCCGCTTCAGGAGCCGGCCGGCCCGTCGCAGGGTGTCGTTCCAGTCGATGAGGCCGCGCGCTGAGGTCTGTTCGTTGCCGAGGAAGATGTTCTCGGCGATCGACAAGTAGGGGACGAGCGCCAGTTCCTGATGGATGATCACGATGCCGTGCTTCTCGCTGGCACGGATGTCCTTGAAGGCCACGGGCTCGCCGTCGAAGTGGATCTCGCCCTCGTACGAACCGTGCGGATGGACGCCGCTGAGGACCTTCATCAGCGTCGACTTGCCGGCGCCGTTCTCGCCGCAGATCGCGTGGATCTCGCCGGGGCGCACCGCGAGCTCCACCTCGGAGAGGGCCTTCACGCCGGGGAAGGTCTTGGTGATGCCCGCCATCCGCAGGATCGGCCCGTTCCCGGCCGCCGCCCCGCTCATGAGAGCTGCCTTGCCGTGAAGTAGCCCTCGTCGACCAGGAGTCGGGTGTTCTTCTTGTCGATCGACACGGGCTTGAGCAGATACGACGGCACGGTCTTCTTGCCGTTGTTGTAGTCCTTGGTGTTGTTGACCTCGGGCTTCTTGCCGGTGAGGACCGCGTCACCCATCTGTACGGCCTGCTTGGCCAGCTTGCGGGTGTCCTTGAAGACCGTCTGCGTCTGGTCGCCCGCGATGATCGACTTCACCGACGCCAGCTCCGCGTCCTGCCCGGTGACGACGGGCAGCGGCTGGTCCTTGCTGCCGTAACCGGCGCTCTTCAGCGCGGAGATGATGCCGATGGAGATCCCGTCGTACGGCGAGAGGACCGCGTCGACCTGCCGGTCGCCGTAGTTCTTGCTGATCAGGTCGTCCATGCGCTTCTGCGCGGTGCCGCCGTCCCAGCGCAGCGTGGTCGCCTGGCTCATCTTCGTCTGCTTGCTGCCCACGACGAGCTGGCCGCTCTTGAAGTACGGCTGGAGGACCTTCATGGCGCCGTTCCAGAAGTACTTGGTGTTGTTGTCGTCGGGCGAGCCCGCGAACAGCTCGACGGTGAACTTGTCGTCGGAGTCGCTGTCGGGCTTGTCGAGCTTCAACCGGTGGAGGTTGTACTGGCCTTGGAGCTCGCCGACCCGCTCGTTGTCGAACGACGCGTAGTAGTCGACGTTCTTCGTGCCCATGATGAGGCGGTCGTACGAGATCACGGGGATGCCCGCGTCGTGCGCCTGGGCCAGGACGTCGGTGAGCGCCGAGCCGTCGATCGCCGCGACCACCAGGAGCCGGTGCCCCTTGGTGATCATGTTCTCCAGCTGGGCGACCTGGTTCTCGACCTTGTCGTCGCCGTACTGCAGATCGGTCTCGTACCCGGCCTTCTGGAACTGCTCGGCCATGTTCTTGCCGTCGGCGATCCACCGCTCGGAGGCCTTGGTGGGCATCGCGAGTCCGACGGTGCCGCCCTTGCCGTCGTCGGCCTGGTAACGGCTGCCGCCCCTGGCCTCCTGGCCGCAGGCGGTGAGCGAGCCGAGCAGGACGACGGCCGCGAGGGCGGCCGTGAGCCGTACTTTTCTGGGCAGACGTCCTTTCCTGGATGTACGTGCTTTGCTGGCTATGCGGGTGGTCATGGGTCAGTCCCCTTCCGGGACGGGGAAGCGCTGGAGCTGGCCGGGCAGGCGTGCGCCGAGCGGCGACATTCCGCCGTCCGCGCCGTGCCGGGCGAGCAGATCGAGGACGAGGCGCCCGCGCCGGACGCGCTCGCGGGCGGTGGCCAGGGTGTGGTCGCGCAGCTGGGCGCCGTAGGGGTAGATGCCGGGCGACCTGCTCAGGCCGAACTTGAGGTAGAGCGGGGCGCCGCGCCGGATCAGCTCCGCCGCCTCATACATCCGGACGTAGCCGCCGAGGTCGTCCGGCGCCTCGACGTACAGGTCCATCGGGGCGCTGCTGACCCGGCGGATCTCCGTGAGGTGGTCGAGTGTGAGATCGGACGGGATGTTGAGCGAGTCGGCGCCGAGCCGCTCGAAGACCGCGTACGAGGCCGGGTTGACCGGGCCGATGAGGGCCGACACCTTGAACGTGGTGTCGGCGGGCAGCACCCCGGCGGCGCGCAGCCGGTGCAGGGTCCACAGCACGCCCTCGTCGGCGACGAGCAGGCAGCGCACCCCCAACTCCGTTGCGCGCACGGCGTCTTCGACACATCCGGCGAGCGCGTCATGGCCGCGCGAGCGCAGTCCCGCGCCACCGGAGTCGGTGCGGCTCGCGGCGCCGATGTCCCAGGTGCCGCGCGGCCCGGTGAACAGGCAGAGCTCGATGTCCCGTTCCGCGCAGGCCTCCACCATCTCGGTGATCTCGTCGTCGGTGAGCATCCAGACGCCGCTGCCCTGGCTGATCCGGTGGATCGGCACATCGAGCCGCGAGCTCTCCTTGAGCACCACGGCGAGCGCCTCAGGTCCCTCCACCGAGGGGATCTCGGTGCGCCAGGTGCCGCCGTCGGGGAAGCTGTGCGGCGATGCGTCGGCGGGGTCAAGTGCGGGCACGGTGTGTCCGATGCGGGCGAGGGCGCCGGCGCCGGGGCGACGAGGTGCTGACGGGCTGGTCACGGGACTCCCCTATGCAGTGTTCGATATTTCGTACGTTGGTCGGGTCGATGGGTGTACGGCGGTACGGGGGCGGTCGGGACGCGCCGCGCACCGCCGTACGGCTCAGGGGCGGAGCAGCACCTTCCCGGTCTTCGGGTCACCGCCGCCGACCAGCGCGACGGCCTCGCCGAAGCGCTCGAGCGGGAACTCGTGAGTGATCAGCGGGGCCGGGTCGAGCAGCCCGAGCCCGAACGCCCGCACCGCCTCCGACCAGGCGGCGGATGGCGCCCCGAAGACACTGCGCACCTCCAGCTGGCTCAGCGACAGATGCACCGGGTCGATGCCGGTGGCGCCGGGCGTGAACATGCCGGTGAGCACCACCCGGCCGCCCCGGCGCGCGAGCAGACAGGAGGAGGCAGCCGTGGTCGGCGCCCCCGCGGTCTCCACGACCAGGTCGTAGCGGCCGTGGTGGCCCTGCGCGTCGGCGGGTGTCAGGCTCTCGCTCGCCCCGAACTCCAGCGCCTGCGCGCCGCGTTCGGACCGCGGGTCGATCACGGTGAGCTCGGCGGGCGAGGATGCGGCGAGCAGTTGCACCGCGAGCAGCCCCAGGGTGCCCGCGCCGACCACCGCGATCCGCTCACCGGGCCGCGGCCGCCCCGCCCGCACCGCGCCCGCGATCACCGCGGCGGGTTCCAGGAGGGCGGCTGCGCTCAGGTCCGCGTCGTCGCGCAGGAAGTGCAACAGCCGGGCGGGGACGGCCACATGGTCGGCGAAGGCGCCGGGCTCGGTGAAGCCCGTCTCCGCATAGCCGCCGGTGCACAGGCTCGTCTCGCCGCACCGGCACCGCTCGCACGTCCCGCAGGCCCGGAACCCCTCGGCGACGACCTTCCGTCCCACGAGCGCCGGGTCGACGCCGGGGCCCGCGGCCTCGACCGTGCCGGACCACTCGTGCCCGGGGGTCACGGGGTAGCGCACGTACGCGGCGTCCCGGTGCCCGTCGTAGACCTCCCGGTCGCTCATGCAGATCCCGGCGGCGGCCACCCGCACCAGGACCTCGCCGGGGCCGGGCTCGGGCGTCGCCCCCACGGCGAGCCGGTGCGAGCCCGGCTCGTCGACGACGATCGCGCGCGAGGATCCGGAGCTCACTTCCCCGCCGCCTTGGGGTCCCGCTTCTCCCAGCCCTCGGCCCACAGGTCGAACCGGGCCTGCTGCTGCGGGAACTCGGCCGCCGCGTCCGTGTCGAGCTCGACGCCGAGGCCGGGGGCGTGGGACACCTCGAAGTAGCCGTCGACCACCTGTGGTGCTCCCTTGACCACCTTCTTGATCTCCGCGTCCGCGAAGTCGTTGAAGTGCTCCAGGATCTTGAAGTTCGGTGTGCAGGCGCCGACTTGGAGCGAGGCGGCCGTCAGCGCCGAGCCGCCGACATTGTGCGGGGCGATCAGCGTGTAGTGCGTCTCGGCGGTCGCCGCCAGTTTCCGCGTCTCCAGGATGCCGCCGATGTGGCCGACGTCCGGCTGGATGATGTCGGCGGCCTGCGACTCGAACAGCTCGCGGAACTCGATCCGGTCGTGGATCCGCTCACCGGTGGCGATCGGCATGTCCACCTTGGCGGCGACCTTCTCCAGGGCCTTGAGATTCTCCGGCGGCACCGGCTCCTCCAGCCAGGCGGGCCGGAACGGCGCGAGTTCCTTGGCGAGCCGCACCGCCGTGGACGGGCTGAACCGGCCGTGCATCTCCAGCATCAGCTCGGCGTCAGGGCCGATCGCGTCCCGCACCGCCTCGATCAGCGACACCGCGTACGACGTGCCCGCCTGGTCAAGATCGAAGTGCCCGGTGCCGAACGGGTCGATCTTCAGGGCGCGGTAGCCCCGCTCGACCACCGCGCTCGCGGCCTTGTGATACGCCTCCGGGGTGCGCTCGGTGGTGTACCAGCCGTTCGCGTACGCCTTGACCTTGTCGGTGACCTTGCCGCCGAGCAGCTGCCAGACCGGCACGCCGAGCGCCTTGCCCTTGATGTCCCAACAGGCCGTCTCCACACAGGCGATGCCGGACATCACGATCTCGCCGGCCCGGCCGTAGTCGCCGTACTTCATGCGCCGCACGAGATCCTCGACGGCGAACGGGTCGGACCCCACGATGTGGTTGGCCGCAGCCTCGCGGAGATAGCCGAGCAGGGCGTCGGTACGACCGAGCATGCGGGTCTCGCCGACTCCGGTGAGCCCCTCGTCGGTGTGGACCTGGACGTAGGTGAGATTGCGCCAGGGCGTCCCCACCACGTGCGTGCTGATTCCCGTAATACGCAAGGCAGTTGCCCCTTGGTTGTTCGGTATTTCGTCACACGTTCGAAATGTTGGCGTGACGGTATTCACGCTGGCGGTGGGGTGTCAATGGGTCGTACGAAAAGGGTCTTGGCCCTCGGGGAGCCGCCGGGCCATTGCGCGCCGAACGTGGCTGTGACTAGCCTGTGTTCGTCATATCGATCATTGACCGAAGTTTCGGACGCGACGCCTCGTGCGGCTTCGGACGCGACTTCGGACGCACGGGGTGGGAGGCCGACCATGGGACGACTGGTGCCGGCGGTGACCAGGGCGCTGGACATACTGGAGCTGTTCCTGGAGGGCGACGGGACCCTGTCCGCCCCCGAGGTGACCCGCAGGCTCCAGTTGCCCCGCACCACCGTGCACGAACTGCTCACCACCCTTGCGGCCCGCTCCTACCTTGTCCAGATCCCGGACCAGACGGGCCGCTACCGCCTCGGTGTACGCGCCTATCAGCTCGGCAGCCGGTACGCGGAACAGCTCGACCTGGCCGCCGAGGGCCAGCAGGTGGCGCGCGAGGTCGCCGAGACCTGTGACGAGACGGTGCACGTCGCGGTCCTGGAGGACACCGACGTCATCTACATCGCCAAGGTGGACTCCACGCACGCCGTCCGGATGGTCTCCGCGGCGGGCCGCAAGCTCCCCGCCCACTGCACGTCGGTCGGCAAGATGCTGCTCGCCTCACTGCCGCCGGCCGAGCTTGAGGCACGCGTCGCGGGACGCGAGCTGACGGCGATGACCCCGAACAGCATCACGGAGCCTGAGGCGCTGCTCGCCGCGCTCGCCGAGATCCGCGAGCGCGGCATCGCGGCCGAACACCGCGAGTCCAACCCGGACGTGAGCTGTGTGGCCGCCCCGGTCCGCGACAGCGCGGGACGGGTCGTCGCGGCGCTCTCCATCTCCGTACCGATGATCCGCTGGAGCGAGGACCGCGAGCGCGAACTCGCCGGGCTCGCCGCCAAGGGCGCGGACGACCTGTCGGTGCGCCTCGGTCACCGCGGCGGACGGTGAGGCGGATGTCCGACGGCTACGCGGACTCCAGGTCCAGGAGCCGCTGCTTGCGCTCCAGACCGCCCGCGTAGCCGGTGAGTGAGCCGTCGGCGCCGATGACGCGGTGGCAGGGGCGGACGACGAGCAGCGGGTTGCGCCCGATGGCCGTGCCGAGCGCGCGCACGGCGGCACGCGAGAGGCCCATCCGTTCGGCGAGCTTCCCGTACGTCGTGGTCGTGCCGTACGGAAGGGTGTCGATGGCGTGCCAGACCCGCTGCTGGAAGTCGGTGCCGACGCCACTCACGTACTCGATGTCGAAGCGCGTCCGGCTTCCCTCGAAGTACGAGCGCAGTTGCGCGGCGATCTCGGCGAAGGCCGCGTCGTCGCGCACCCAGCCGTCCTGGACGACGGCGCCGCCCTTCTGCCCCGGCATGGACAGCGAGGCCAGCGCGGTGCCGCCCTTCGCGGTGGCCGACGCCTCGCCGACCAGCAGTAGCTCGCCCATCGGGCTTTCGACGGTCGTGTAGAGGGCCTTGGCGATGGTCATCGGATGCTCCCTGCTCTGTGGTGACAGGGACAAGTCTGCGGGGTGCGGGCGCGCGCGGCTGGCGGGATTCGGACGTGGTCCCCGTCACGCCTTTATGCAACTAGTTGCACAACGCCCGGGCGTCCTCTAGAACTGTGCTGACGACACACCGCGTACGGAGGCCCCGCATGAGCCGCTACCCGAACCTGCTGAACCCGCTCGACCTGGGCTTCACCACCCTGCCCAACCGGGTCCTGATGGGCTCGATGCACGTGGGCCTCGAAGAGGCGCCGAACGGCTTCGAGCGGATGGCGGAGTTCTACGCGACCCGTGCGCGCGGTGGCGTCGGCCTCATCGTCACCGGCGGCATCGCCCCGAACGAGCTCGGCAGGCCCTGGGACGGCGGCGCCAAGCTGACCACGGAGGCGGAGGCCGAGGAGCACGCGGCCATCACCGCGGCCGTGCACGCCGAGGGCGGCAAGATCGCGATGCAGATCCTGCACTTCGGGCGGTACGCGTACCACGAGGGCCTCGTCGCGCCGAGCGCGATCAAGGCGCCGATCAGCCCCTTCGTGCCGCGCGCTCTGGAGGACGACGAGGTCGAGCAGACCATCGAGGACTTCGTGCGCGCCGCCGAGCTGGCCAAGTCGGCGGGCTACGACGGCGTCGAAGTCATGGGCTCCGAGGGCTACCTGATCAACGAGTTCATCGCGGCCCCCACCAACCAGCGCAGCGACCGCTGGGGCGGCTCCTACGAGAACCGCATCCGCTTCCCCGTCGAGATCGTCCGCCGCGTCCGCGAGCGCGTCGGCACGGACTTCATCATCATCTACCGCCTGTCCATGCTGGACCTGATCCCCGGCGGCTCGACCCTCGAAGAGGTCGTCCACCTCGCCAAGGAGATCGAGGCCGCGGGCGCCACCATCATCAACACCGGCATCGGCTGGCACGAGGCGCGCATCCCCACCATCGCGACGTCCGTGCCCCGCGGCGCGTACACCTTCGTCACCAAGAAGGTGATGGGCGAGGTCTCCGTGCCGCTCGTCACCACCAACCGCATCAACACCCCGGAGATCGCCGAGCAGTTGCTCGCCGAAGGCGCCGCCGACATGGTCTCGCTGGCCCGCCCGCTGCTCGCCGACCCCGACTTCGTCGCCAAGGCGCGGGCCGAGCAGGCCGAGGCCATCAACACCTGCATCGGCTGCAACCAGGCCTGCCTCGACCACACCTTCAACCTGCAGATCACCTCCTGCCTGGTGAACCCGCGCGCCTGCCACGAGACGGAACTGATCCTGTCCCCGACGCGCACCAAGAAGCGCGTCGCCGTCGTCGGCGCGGGCCCGGCCGGACTCGCCTTCGCCGTCTCGGCCGCCGAGCGCGGCCACGACGTCACGCTCTTCGACGCGGCCTCCGAGATCGGCGGGCAGCTCAACGTGGCCCGCAAGGTCCCCGGCAAGGGAGAGTTCGACGAGACCCTGCGCTACTTCCGCACCCAGCTCGAACTGCACGGCGTGGACGTCAAGTTGAACACCCGCGCCACCGCTCAGGACCTCGCTGACGCGGCGTATGACGAAGTGGTCGTCGCCACCGGAGTCAGCCCGCGCACGCCCGAGATCCCCGGCGTCGACCACCCCAGCGTGGTCGGCTACCTCGATGTGCTGCGCGACAACGTGCACGTGGGGGAGCGGGTCGCGATCATCGGCGCGGGCGGCATCGGCTTCGACGTCGCCGAGTTCCTGACCGACGGCGGCGAGAAGGCCAGCCTGGACCCGGCGACGTACTTCCGGCAGTGGGGCGTCGACATGGACTACAAGGACCGCGGCGGCCTGACCAGGCCCGAGCGGCCCACCCCGCCGCGCTCCGTCCACCTCCTGCAGCGCAAGACGTCCAAGGTCGGCCAGGGCCTCGGCAAGACGACCGGCTGGATCCACCGCACGGAGCTGCGCCACCGCGGCGTCACGATGGTCGCGGGCGCTGCCTACGACCTCATCGACGACGCGGGCCTGCACATCACCGTCGACGGCCACTCCACGGTCATCCCCGTCGACACGGTCGTCCTCTGCTCCGGCCAGGACCCGCGCCGCGACCTGTACGAGGAGCTCGTCGCTGCAGGCGTCGACGCGCACCTCATCGGGGGCGCGGACGTGGCCGCCGAACTGGACGCCAAGCGCGCCATCAAGCAGGGCACGGAGCTGGCCGCCGCCCTGTGACGCGGCCGCACCGCTTCGTACGCCGTACCTAGGATGGCCGCCATGTCACTCCCGCACGCGATCCTCACCGCCCTGCTCGAGAAGCCGTCGTCCGGGCTCGAGCTGACCCGCAGGTTCGACAAGTCGATCGGCTACTTCTGGTCGGCCACGCACCAGCAGATCTACCGCGAGCTGGGGAAACTGGAGCGGGACGGCGCCATCCGCGCGCTGCCGCAGGAGCAGGCGACGCGCGGGCAGAAGAAGGAGTACGAGGTGCTGCCGGCGGGCCGCGCCGAACTGGCCCGCTGGACCGCGGCGAGCCAGGACCCCAAGCCGCTGCGGGACACCCTCCTGCTGCGGCTGCGGGCGGCGGCGGTCGTCGGAACGGACGGCATCGAGGCCGACCTGCGCCGCCATCTCACCCTGCACCGGCGGCAGTTGGCCGAGTACGAGGAGATCGAGAAGCGGGACTTCCCGCCGGGCAAGGACGCGGTGGAGGACCGGCTGCGGCATGTGGTCCTGCGGGCCGGGATCGATCTGGAGACGTTCTGGACCCAGTGGCTGGAGCGGACGCTGGAGGAGCTGGGCGCGCCGGCGTCGCCCGAGAGCCGAAGACGCCGGCCGGCGCCGGCCCGACGTGCGTCGGTCCGGCGGCAGCCGCTCCCTTCCACGGCCCGGTTCAGAGCCGGGGCGGTGCTCCGCGGCGGCGCAGGTACCAGGCGCCGCCGCCGACCGCGGCCGCGGCCCCCCGGGCCCCCGGTCTCGTATACACAACTGACGCGGCCGCCGACCAAGCAAGTGTAGATAAC
>NZ_JBHYIG010000162.1:0-22016 GCF_042740015.1 Streptomyces sp. NPDC059037 | reverse complement strand
CAGCGCAAGTACGGTGCGATGCGGGGGCGTTCAGGTCACGGGGCGAGGCACGCGGCGCCCGGAACCTCGGCGGGGACGCCCGGGCTTGCCGGATCGACGAGCGAGGTGACGTCGCCGGCCGACTGCGCCACGCAGTCGACGGTCGCGACGGGGTCCGGGACGGCACTGGCGGGCACGGCGAGGACCCCCATCAGTGCGACGGCCCCGAGGATGACGGCGGCGGAACGGCGCATGGAAATCTCCTTCACTTCGGTGGAGTTGGAGTTGCTCACGGTCCGTCATTGGACCGGAGCACTCTGTGACTCCCCAGCGCTCGCGCCCGATAGGCCCCGCATCACCCGTACGTGGAAGAGGTAACGATCCGCCGCCTCAGGGCGTCACTCCGCCCCGCCTGAAGCGGCACACAAACCCGGTTGGACGCCGTCAGACCCCGGACGCGCTGACGTCGGCCGTCGCCCAATGGCACGCCACCTGTGTCTCGCCGGCGCCGGACAGCACCGGCAGATCCTCCGTCCGGCAGCGGTCCGCGACACCCGCCCGCTCTGCCTCGCCGGAGGCGAGCACCTGGCAGCGGGCGTGGAAACGGCAGCCGCCCGGGATGCGGGACGGGTCCGGCGGCTCGCCCGTGAGGACCACCGGATCGCCGGGGGCCTCCGGGAGGACCGACAACAGGGCCTGGGTGTACGGGTGTTGGGGCGAGGTCAGGACCTCCTCCACCGTGCCCGTCTCCACGATCCGGCCCAGGTACATCACCGCCACGCGGTCCGCGATGTTCCACGCGAGGCCCAGGTCGTGCGTCACCACCAGTGCGGAGAGCCCGAGTTCGTCGCGCAGGCGCAGCAGCAGGGCGAGGATCTCGCCGCGTACGGAGGCGTCGAGGGAGGCCACCGGCTCGTCCGCGACGATCAGTTCGGGCTCAAGGACCAGCGCACCCGCGATGACGACGCGCTGGCGCTGGCCGCCCGACAGCTCGTGCGGGTAGCGCAGGAAGAACCGCTCCGGCGGGCGCAGACCCGCCCGCGAGAGCGCGTCGGCGACCGCCGCCTGTTCGTCACCCCCGTACCCGTGGATGCGCAGCCCCTCGGCGACCGCCTCGTACACGGTGTGGCGGGGATTCAGGGAGCCGCTGGGATCCTGGAGCACCAGCTGGACGCGCTTGCGGTACGCCTTGAGCGCGCGGCCCGAGTAGTCGAGCGGCTTGCCGCCGAACGTCACCTTCCCGGAGGTCGGCGCCACCAGGCCGAGCAGCGAGCGGGCCAGCGTCGTCTTGCCGCAGCCCGACTCGCCGACCAGAGCGACGATCTCGGCGGGCTTGATGTCGAGGTCCACGCCGTCCACCGCGCGCGCGGGCGGCGCGCCGCGGCGGCCGGGGAACGTGATGTGCAGATCGCCCGCCGAAAGGAGGGGCTCGTCGGTGGTCATGCTGCGCCGCTCCTCGGTGCTGGGGGTCCCGGTCTCGGTCACGGTGTACGCTCCGCCGTCGCCGGCGCCGATGTCGGCTGCGCCGGGAGCTGGGAACCCGCGTGTACGCAGGCCGCCCGGTGCCGGGGGCCCGCGTCCCGCAGCACCTGGTCCTCCGTGTCGCAGGAGTCCAGGGCGACCGCGCAGCGCGGGTGGAACGTACAGCCCGTGGGGAGCGACGACGGGTCCGGCGGGTCGCCGGGCAGGCCGCGCGGCGCGAAGCGCGACGCCGTGTCGCCGATGCGCGGGAAGGCCGCCGAGAGGGCCTTTCCGTACGGGTGCTGGGCGTTCTCGTAGACCTCGGAGGCGGGGCCCTCCTCGACGACGCGGCCCGCGTACATCACCGCGAGCCGGTCGCAGGTGTCGGAGAGCACCGCGAGGTCATGGCTGATCATGATCAGGCCGAGGTCCTGCTCGGCCACCAACTGCTCGATCAGGCGCAGGATCTGAGCCTGGATCATCACATCGAGGGCCGTCGTCGGCTCGTCGGCGATGATCAGCCGGGGGTCGCAGGCGAGCGCCATCGCGATCATCACGCGCTGCCGCTGGCCGCCCGAAAGCTCGTGCGGATAGGCGTCCGCGCGGGCGGCCGGCAGACCCACGTGTTCGAGCAGCTCCCCGGCCTTCTTCTTCGCGCCCGCCGGGGTCGCCTTCTTGTGCAGCAGGATCGGCTCGGCGATCTGGTCGCCGATGCGGTGCACGGCGTTGAGGGAGTGCATCGCGCCCTGGAAGACGACCGATGCGCCCGCCCAGCGGACCGCTCGGACCTGGCCCCACTTCATGGTGAGGACGTCCTCGCCGTCGAGCAGCACCTCGCCGGTCACCTTCGTCCCCGCGGGCAGCAGCCGCAGCAGGGCGAGCGCGAGCGTGGACTTGCCGCATCCGGACTCGCCCGCGACGCCGAGCTTCTGGCCCGCGTCGACCGTGAGGTTCACACCGCGCACGGCGGCGGCCCCGGACGCGTACGTCACTTCGAGATTTCTTACGTCGAGGAGGCGCTGATCCGCCACCTTGGTCTCTGCCACCTTGGTCTCCGTCACCTTGTCCGATCCACTCAACGGGAGACCCCCAGCCTGGGGTTGAGCACGGACTCCACGGCGCGCCCGCACAGCGTGAACGCGAGGGCCACGACGGCGATGGCGAGTCCGGGCGGGGCCAGATACCACCAGTCGCCCGCGCTGACCGCGCCCGCCTCGCGCGCGTCCTGGAGCAGTCCGCCCCAGGAGACGACCGTCGGATCGCCGAGGCCGAGGAAGGCCAGGGTGGCCTCGGTGAGGATCGCGTTGGAGATGACGAGGGTGGTCTGCGCCAGGACGAGCGGCATGACGTTGGGCAGCACGTGCCGGCCCATGACGTGGCCGTGGCCGCCGCCTAGCGCCTGGGCGCGTTCGATGTACGGGCGCGACTCCACGGCCAGGGTCTGGGCGCGGACCAGACGCGCGGTCGTCGGCCAGGTCGTCACGCCGATCGCCAGGATGATCGTCCAGATGGACTTGGACATCACCGAGGCGAGCGCGATGGCGAGCACCAGCGTCGGCATCACCAGGAACCAGTCCGTGACGCGCATGATCACGGTGGCGTACCAGCCCTTGAAGTGCCCCGCGGTGATCCCCACGATCGTGCCGATGGCCACCGAGAGCACGGCGGCGAGCAGCCCGACGGTGAGCGAGATCCGCGCGCCCCACACCAGGAGCCCGAGCAGATCGCGCCCGAACTGGTCGGTGCCCAGGGGGAATTCGCCGCTCGGCGACTCCATGGGCTTGCCCGGAGCGTCGGTCACGCTCTGCGCGTCCGAGCCGACGAGGAGCGGCGCGAAGACGGCGACGAGCGCGAACACGACGAGTGCGGCCAGGCCGAAAAGACCGGCCCGGTGGGTGCGGTACGCGCGCCAGAAGCGGGCGGCGGAGTGGCGTCTGCGGGTCCAGGCGAGCGCCCGCGGGCTCTTGGCGACCGGGACGTCGGTCTTCGTTGCATCGGTCGTCATCGGCCCACCCTGGGGTCGAGCAGCGGATAGATCACGTCGGCCAGGGTGTTCATCAGGATCACCGCGGCGGCGAACACGAAGAACAGACCCTGCACAAGCGGCAGGTCGGGCACGCTCAGCGCGGAGTAGAAGAGCCCGCCGAGCCCCGGCCAGGAGAAGACGGTCTCGACGAGGATCGCGCCCGCCACCACGGTGCCCAGGTTCACGAACATCAGCGTGACCGTGGGCAGCATCGCGTTCGGGACGGCGTGCCGACGGCGTACGAGATCGTCCCGAAGCCCCTTGGCGCGGGCCGTCGTCAGATAGTCGCTGCCCATCTCGTCGAGCAGCGAGGAGCGCATCACGAGGAGCGTCTGCGCGTAGCCGACGGCGACGAGCGTGACGACGGGAAGCACCATGTGGTGCGCGACATCGATGACGTACGCGATGCCGGTCTCGCCGCCCGATTCGAGCCCGCCGGTCGGGAAGAGCCCCGGAATGGGACCAGCGCCCACCGAGAAGGTGATGATGAGAAGGAGCCCGAGCCAGAAGGACGGCACGGAGTAGAGGGTGAGCGCGAGGCCGGTGTGCACGCGGTCCCCGAGCCCGCCGTTGCGCCAGGCCGTGCGGGTGCCGAGCCAGACGCCGATGAGGGTGTAGAGGACGAACGCGGTGCCGGTGAGAAGCAGCGTCGCGGGCAGCGCGTCGGTGATCTTGTCGATCACCGGGGCGTGGAATTGGTACGAGGTGCCGAAGTCACCCGTCAGCGCGTTGCCGCAGTAGTCGAAGAACTGCGTCATGACCGGCTGGTCGAGGCCGAACTCCTTGCGCATCGCGGCCAGTTGCTCGGCCGACACGCGCTTTCCGCCCGTCATCTGCTTCACCGGGTCGCCCGGGATGAGACGGAACAGGAAGAAACTGGTGACGAGGACGGCGAACAGCGAGACGGCGGCGCCGCCCAGCTTGCCCGCCACGTACTGGAGATAGGCGCGGGTGTTGCGGGCCCGGGGGCCGCGGGCCGACGGCCCGGCGGGTGCCGGATCGTCGGTCGCCGCGGCGCCCTCGGTGTCGAGCAGTGCGGGATTGCTGTCAGCGGTCATGCGTTACTCGCGGTCCTCTGCGGTCGAACGGCGGCGCAGGGCGAACAGGACTCCACCGCCGACGAGCACCACCGCGGCGGCGGCGATACCGATGATGACACCGGTCGAGCTTCCATCCTTGGAGGAACTCTTCCCATCCGCGGGCACGGCGGACCACCAGCTCCAATATCCGTCCTGGCCGTAGATGTTGCCCGCGGCCGTCGGCATGGTGGTGATGGACTTGATCTGGTCCGTGCGGTAGGCCTCGACGGCGTTCGGGTACGCGAGCACGTTCATGTACCCGGAGTCGTAGAGCCAGGACTGCATTTCCTTGACGGTCTCGGCGCGCTTGGCCGGGTCGTAATCGGCCAGCTGCTTCGCGTAGAGGTCGTCGTACTTCTTGTTGCAGATGAAGTTGTCGGTGGCGGCGCTCTCCTTGGCCTTCTTCGGGAGCGCGGCACAGGTGTGGATGCCGAGCACGAAGTCCGGGTCGGGGTTGACGGACCAGCCGTCGAAGGCGAGGTCGTACTCACCCGCGTACCAGGGCACGGAGACGTCATCGAGGCAGTTGACCTTGAGCCCGATGCCGAGATCGCCCCACCACTCCTTCAGATACTTGCCCACGGCCTTGTCGTTCGGGTCCGTGGCATGGCACAGGATGCGCAGGTCGAGTGGCTTGCCGTCCTTGCCGACGCGCTTGCCGTCGCCGTTCTTCTTGTAGCCCGCGTCGTCGAGGAGCTGGGCCGCCTTCTTCGGGTCGTACGCCAGTTCCTGGTCGGCCGAGGGCTTCCAGGCGTAGTCGGAGAAACGCGGCGGAATGTAGCCCGCGCCCTCGACGGCCTGCCCCTGGAACACCTTGTCGACGAGCGCCTTGCGGTCGACGGAGAGGAACAGCGCCTGACGTACCTTCTGGTCGAGGAGGGCCGGATGGCCGTCGCCGAACTTCTTGCCGTCCAGGGTCTTGGCGCCCGGATTGGTGGCGATGGCGAAGAAGCGGCGTCCGGGCCCCTCGTTGACCTTGACGTTCTCTTCGTTCTTGAGGGAGGCGGCCTGCGCGGGCGTGAGCGCGGGCTGCCCGGCGACGAACGACACCTCGCCCTTCCTGAGGGCGGAGACGGCCGCGTCCTGGTCCTTGTACGTCTTGAAGACCAGCTCGTCGAACTTGGGCGCGCCGCGCCAGAAGTCCTTGTTGGCCTTGAGCTTCACGTACTGGTCGACCTTGTAGTCCGTCAGGATGAACGGGCCGTTGCCGACGACGGGGAAGTCCTTGTCGTTGTTGAACTTCGAGATGTCGTCGACCTTCTCCCAGACGTGCTTGGGAACGATCGGCACATCGAGCGCGGCCATCGTGGCCTGCGGCTCCTTCAACTCGATGACCAGCTTGGTGGGGCTGGGCGCGGTCACCTTCTTGAAGTTGGTGACGAAGTTGGAGTTCGAGGTGGCGGTGCCCTCCTTGGACATCACCTTGTTGAACGTCCACGCGGCGTCCTCGGCGGTCGCCTTCTTGCCGTCCGACCACTTGGAGTCGTCCCGGATGGTGTACGTCCAGGTCAGCTTGTCGGCGGAGGGCTTCCAGTCGGTGGCGAAGCCGTCGATCGCCTTGTTGTTCTTCGCGTCGTAGTTCGTCAGGTACTCGTACGTGAGGCGGTGGATGCTGGTGCTGAGCAGCCGCTGCGCGAGGAAGGGGCTGAGCGAGTCGACGCTCTGCGCCACCGCCACGGTCAGGGTCTTCTTGCCGTCGGCCTTGGCCTCCGCCTGCTGGGGCGCCGGGTTGAGCGGCGTCGCGAGGCCTGCGGTGAGGGTGAAGGCGGCGGCTGCGGATGCAAGGAGGATGCGGACCCTGCGGGGGTCGCGGGTGCGGCTCGTGCTCCGTGGTGGCGCCTTCGCCGGGGTGTGGGACCGAACTCTGCCGTGCTGATCTTGTGTGTCCATGGGTCGGTGACCTCGCGTCATCGCTCGCACAGGGATGGCTAGTTGATCAAGTAACGCCAGCTGGTTGATGTGTGTGTCTACCAGCGCCAGTCTGCGTCAGTCAACGGCAGGTGAACCCCATGTGGCCTGCGGAAATAACGAGTTGACCCGGATTTCATCCGCATTGGTCAAGACCTGTGAAGCGTGGCTGGTCGGGGGGTGGCGGTGGGGGGAGGGGCAGGTGGGGGGTGGTCGGTGGGGCGGTGGCCCTGGGGGCACCCGCGGCGGCCCCGCCTCCCCCCCCCGGCCGACCCCAGCGAGCCGCCCGCTTTTGTCCGCTGGCGTGGGCGGGTGTTCGGCGGGGGGTCGGGGTGCGTCGGCCTTCCTGGCTTTGGGCGGGTGTTCGGCGGGGTGGGGGCGCGTCGGCCTTCCTCGCTTTGGGGAGGCGTTCGGCGGGGTGGGGGCGCGTCGGCCTTCCTCGCTGTGGGCAGGCGTTCCGCAGGGCGGAACGGGTGGGCACAGCCCCAGCTGCCGGGTGGGCGATCAACGAGGCGGCTGGGAAACGGGGAGGGCCCGCACCGAGGAGCGGTGCGGGCCCAGTTGGGTCAAGTGAGGCTACTGCTGGGGAGGTTGCGGCGCGTCCGGCGCCTGGGGCTGGCCACCCGGCGGCACGGGCTGACCCGGCTGGAACGGGGCCCCGGGCTGGTACGGCTGACCCGGCTGCGGCGGCGCCTGCCCACCCTGCGGCTGGGCGGGCGGCAGCTGGCCCGGCTGCGGCTGGCCGGGCTGCGGCTGAGGCTGAGCCTGGTACGGCTGCCCCGGCCCCTGCGGCGGAGCCGCGTTCTGCCACCCCTGCGGGGCGCCCGGCTGCGGGTACGGCTGCTGTTGCGCCGGCGGCTGAGGCTGCACCGGCTGCTGCGGCTGAGGCTGTTGCGGAGCGTACGGCTGCTGCGGCTGAGGAGCCTGCCCCCCATAAGCCTGCTGCCCCGGCACGGGGTAACCCCCCTGCCCCTGCATCTGCCCCGGCATCGGCGGAGCCACGGTCGGCGGCGGATTCCCGTCCGAAGTCCACAGCCCCTGCTGCTGCTGGGCCCGCACGAAGTCCTCGGCCACCATCGCCGAGAGGTTGAAGTACGCCTCCCGCACCTTCGGCCGCATCATGTCGAGATCGACCTCCGCACCGGCGGCGAGGTGCTCGTCGAACGGAATGACGACAACGCCCCGGCACCGCGTCTCGAAGTGCGACACGATGTCATCGACCTTGATCATCTTTCCGGTCTCGCGCACTCCGGAGATGACGGTGAGGGACCGCGACACCAGATCGGCGTACCCATGGGCCGACAGCCAGTCCAGCGTCGTGGACGCGCTGCTGGCCCCGTCCACGGACGGAGTCGAGATGATGATGAGCTGGTCGGCGAGGTCGAGAACGCCCCGCATGGCGCTGTAGAGCAGCCCGGTGCCCGAGTCGGTCAGGATGATCGGGTACTGCTTCCCCAGTACGTCGATGGCGCGCCGATAGTCCTCGTCGTTGAAGGTGGTGGACACGGCCGGGTCGACGTCGTTGGCGATGATCTCGAGCCCGGACGCGGCCTGCGAGGTGAACCGCCGGATGTCCATGTACGAGTTGAGGTACGGGATCGCCTGGACGAGGTCACGGATGGTGGCCCCGGTCTCGCGCCGGACGCGGCGTCCGAGCGTACCGGCGTCGGGGTTGGCGTCGATCGCGAGGATCTTGTCCTGCCGCTCGGTGGCGAGCGTGGAGCCCAGCGCGGTGGTGGTGGTCGTCTTGCCGACGCCGCCCTTGAGGCTGATGACGGCGATGCGGTAGCAGGACAGCACCGGGGTCCGGATCAGCTCCAACTTCCGCTGCCGCTCGGCCTCTTCCTTCTTGCCGCCGAGCTTGAACCGCGAACCGCCGGACGCGGGCCGGCTGCTCTTCGCCTTCGGCTTGGTGTTGCGCAGCAGCCGGTCGGAGGACAGCTCGACGGCGGCCGTGTACCCGAGGGGCGCGCCGGGGTTGGTGCGCTCCCGCTGATCGTGCTGCACGGCCTGCGGCCAGGCGGCACCGGTACGGGGGTCGACGGGCGGCTGCGGCTGCTGCTGGCCGGGCTGCGGGGCCTGGGGCTGAGGCTGCTGCTGGGCCGGGAGCGGCTGCTGTGCCTGCGGCTGTACGGGGGCCTGGGGCTGAGCCGTTGCTTGCGGTACGGGCAGGTTGGGGGTGGGGTTCGGGTTGGCCGGGGCGGCGGGCTGCGGCTGTGCGCCGGCGGGCGGCAGCGGGTGCTGGGCCTGTGGCTGCTGTGCCTGCGGCGCGGGCGGCTGCGGGAACCCGTAACTGCCCTGTGGGGCAGGGGAGTTGGGGTTGGCGATGGGAGCGGGGGCACCCTGCTGCGGGAACCCGTAACTGCCCTGCTGAGCAGGGGCGACGGGCGCGGGAGCCGGGGCAGGTGCGGGATTCGGCGCAGGGGCAGGGGCCTGGGCCGCCGCCTGCGGGAATCCGTACCCGGCCGGCGGCACGGGCGAATCGGCGGCAGGTGCGGGCGCGGGAGCCGGAGCAGGCGCCGGCGAAACCGGAGCCGGAGCCGGAGCAGGAACCGGCGCACCGGCCTGCGGGAACCCATACCCACTCGGCGGCACGGGCGCATCGGCGGCAGGTGCGGGCGCGGGAGCCGGCGCAGGCGCAGGCGCTGGCGAAACCGGAGCAGGAGCGGGAGCAGGAACCGGCGCACCGGCCTGCGGGAACCCATACCCACTCGGCGGCACAGGAGCATCGGCAGCCGGAGCGTTCGCGGCCGGTGCCGGTGCCGGTGCCGGTGCCGAAGTTGGAGCCGGAGCCACGGGCCCGGTCGGCGCGGGCCAAGCGTGCGGCGCGGGCTGCGGAGCCTGCGGCTGCACGGGCGCGGGGGCCGGCGCGGCCTGCTGCGGAACCTGCGGCTGCACCGGCTCGGGAGCGGGCGCCGGCTCCGCGGGCGACTCGGCCTGCGCGGGACCCGGCCACTGGGGCGCGGAAGTAGGAGCGGCAGGCTGGAACGCGGGCGGCAGCGGCGGCAGCCCACCGTGCGGTGCGGGCGGGGGAGTCCAGGAGGGCGGCACCGAGTCCTGCACGTCGTCGACAGGCGCGACAGGCGCGGCGGGCGCGGCGTCCTGAGGAGCGGAGCCCTCAGGAGCGGCATCCTGCGGACCGGCATCCTGCGGACCGGCATCCTGCGGACCGGCATCCTCCGGAGCGGCGTCTTCAGGGACGACGCCCTTCGGGGCGGCATCCTCCGGAACGGCGTCGTTGATCTCGTCGGAGCCGTCGAGCCCGTCGACGTCATCGAGCCCCCCGACACCTACAAGGGCATCGGAATCGCCACGGTCACCGTCATCGGATACGCCACCATCGCCGGCCCCATCAACATCAAGGTCAAGGTCAATGGAGGGCGGAACAGAGTCGGACACCGCGTCCTCATCGCTGTCCTCGTCGCCACCACGGTCACCGAGATCCGCAACGGGCTCGACGACAGAAGAGGACTCATCCTCGGAGGGCGTCTCCTCCGCAGAAGCCTCCTCCTGTCCCTCAAGGTCGCCGCCATCACCTACGTCACCCGCATCCCCCTCAACCTCAACTTCAACGTCCTCGGAGGTCACGTCAGCGGACGCGGCGGGAGCCTCATCCGCCTCCGCGGCGGCGGCCCGCTCCTCGATCTCCCGCTTCAGGGCGACAGCGGAGAACCGCATGGTGGCGCCACTCTCAAGATCGCCACTGCCAAGGTCCTCGGAAACGGACTCATCCTCGGCCGGGGCCACAGGCCCAGGCGCAGTCTCAGGCTCGGCCTCAGGCTTCGGAACGACCCCAGTCACATGCACGGAAGAGGCCACACCGGCAACGGCACCACTCCAGTCGGCGGCACCCCCCGAGGGCGAGACACCGTCAGAAGAAGGTGCAGCGGGCTGCGGCTGGAACCCGCTCCCCACAGGCAGCTTCGGCACAGCAACAGGCGGCCCGACGGGCGGAACCGGAGCAGCAGACGGAGCGGAAGCGGCCAGCGGGGCTGAAGCGGCCGGGGGAGTGGAAGCAGCCGACGGAGCGGAAGCAGCCGGAGGCTCAGCAGCGGCCGGCGGCACCGACGGAGTCTCCCCCGCGCTGCCGGACGCATTCTGCGTGTACCAGGCGGGCGGGGCGTAGTCGATGGTGAACTCGCCCGTCGTCTCGGCAGCGGACTCCGCGTCGGACTGATCATCGACGGGTGAGTCCCAGCCCCCGCGGATCTCGTCCCGATCGCTGTTCACAATGCCTCCTGGTGTGGTCGAGCACCCTCGTGCCGTGGTGGGGGGCGACCGTTCCTGTCGTCCGATCCGCCGTGGCTCTCCCCGTGAGAGACGCGAACGACCCGCTCGCGGGTTCTGGCGTCGCGCCCTGTCCCAGCCTAATCACCAAAACCACCAGCACGGCAGGGCAGCCCACCCCACGAATGCTGTCCTTTGCGTCACGCTCCCCACAGGAGTGATTCCCCTGTCCGAAACTCTGGCGGACAAATCCCTCAACGAGCGACAACCAGCCACCAATTCACGAGGTCACCGACGCCACCCCACCGGTCGGTCCATCCTCCGTGCCGTACCCAACGATCCGGTCTCGGCATCCACGACCTGGGCCACCGCCCCGGGTCCCGCAGGCGCCTTGGGGCGGAGCACGGGGGAACTTCCCCTCTGTCGAGTGGCGTTGGCCCCGGCCGCCCCCCTCGCCGCATCACCGGCCTGCGCGCACACGTACGATCACTCGCTCCGCGCACCGACGGCCATCCCGCCTCCTCCCCCCCGCCACAGACGAAGACAAGGACCTCAAGACGTGAGCTTCGGCCCGCCTCCCTCTTCCTTCACTCAGTCCACGCTGGTGGCGGACAGGGCCCGCCGGAATCGACGGAAGCGGCTGTCCGGCGTCCTGGCGGTAGTCCTCGTCGCAGTGCTGTGCGCGGGCGGCTGGTTCCTGTGGTCCGGGAAGGGCGGCTCGGCGCCGGAGGGCGGCAAGCCGGACGCCGCGCCGCAAGGACGGCTCGACATCAGGGAGACGGTCGAGGAGCCATCCGCGACCACGAAGGGGCAGATGGCCTTCCGGTTCTCCGTCGATGACATGAGCCCTGGCGAGGAGTACGACATGCCGGGCACGTGGGCGACGGACAAGATCCTCGCCAAGGGCATCAACAGAACGCTGGTGGGCTTCAAGATCGGCAAGGACGTGACAACGGGCGAGGAGTCCTGGCGCACCCCACTCGCCGGTCCCATCTGCGGAGTCACCCGCCATGTGACCGTGGAGGGCCGTACGGCGGTGCTCCACAGGTCGAAGAACGATCCCGAGGCACCCTGCGACCAGGTGGCCTTCTTCGACATCGACACAGGTGAAAAGGTCTGGGACAAGCAGTTCCCGACGTCCAAGACGGTCTTCGGGCAGGATCCGACGAGCGTGTCGATGGCGCATGGCACCGTCGCCGTGACGTGGGGCAACGGCTCGACGGCGTACGACATGGACACGGGGAAGCGCCTGTGGAAGCAGGCCCGCGTCTCGGGCTGCGAGCACCGGGGCCTTGCGGGCGGGCGCGGTCTGCTCAGGCTGCTGGCCTGCGTCCACCCCAAGAACACGACGTATCAGGTGCAGAAGCTGAATCCGCTTACCGGCGACGCGAAGTGGACGTACCTGGTCGCCGGCGGGGTCAAGGGCGTCAATCTGCTGTCCGCCGATCCCGCGGTCATCGCTCCCGCCGCGGGCGACATCGAGGTGACGCACCTGATCTCCATCGACGACCGAGGCAAGCGACGCGCCACCATCGGGCTCGAAGGCGGTCATTACGTCGTCGATTGCACGACCGCGACGGGCTTCAACGCGGTCGACAGCTGCCCCTCGACGGTGGTCAGCGGCGATCAGGTCTTCGTCACGAGCCGTGAGGACCCGCACGGCGACATGGTCAACAACGCCAATCGCATCGTGTCGTTCGACCTCGCGACGGGCAAGACGGTCAAGAAGTTCGAATCGGGGCGTGACCAGTTGCTCTACCCCCTGCGGATGAGCGGTGACCAGCTCCTCGCCTACCGGGAGAGCAGCGACCACATCACACCCATGGGGGTGGTGAGCCTGGACCCACGGACCGGCAAGGAGGCCCCGTACTTCTTCTTCGGTCTACCCGTCGAAGGCTGGACGCTCGCCGATCTTGAACTGAGCGACGTCGTGGTCCAGAACGGACGGCTCTTCTTCGGCAGCAGGCACGCGACGGGGCCCAGTGCCGAGAAGAAGAAGGAATGGTCGTGGCTGGTCATCGGCGTCGAGGGCGCGAAGCGGTAGAACCACTCGGCTTCCGACGCAAGCGCAAGCGCGGCCGGGGGCTCGCGGTCACCCGGACTCGCGGTCACCCGAGTCTTCGGTCAGCCGGCGTCCCGGCCGCCATTGTGCGGCGCCCGCTCCAGATCGAATTCCCCGTCCCGCGCCCCGAGCACGAACGCCCGCCACTCCGCCTCGGTGTACCGAAGCACTGTCGCCGGCTCGACGGACGACCGCATGGCCACGGCGCCCGCAGGGAGGTACGCGATCTCGACCCGCTCCTCGTGCGTCTCGGTGCCCGGCGCGCTGTGCCATTCGACGTCGGAGATGTCCAGGGCGTAGAGCTCGTTCTTCTCGCGTTCCTTGCGGGCCTTCTCCTGGGCATCGGTCATAGTGGAACGGTCCCTTCGCGACGTACGTAAGAGCTGTGGGCCCACAGTACTGGGGTGCTCCGCCGCTGTTCGGGGGTTTGCCAAGCCCCTGTAAGCCGTCCGCGGACCGCCTGGTACCCTGTGTAACGGCCGTATGTGTACGCGCCCCCGGACCACCTCGAAGAGGACCTGGAGGCAGCGCCCAGCGGACCTCGCCTCCCGAGTAACGGAAGCTCCCCTGAGACTTAGACCAGGGGCACTCGGTGGCCACGTAAAGACTACGAGGAGTAAGCGTGTCGCTCGACGCCGCTACGAAGAAGCAGATCATGACCGAGTTCGGCCAGAAGGAGGGCGACACCGGCTCCCCCGAGGTCCAGGTCGCCATGCTCTCCCGCCGCATCTCGGACCTGACCGAGCACCTCAAGACCCACAAGCACGACCACCACTCCCGTCGTGGTCTGCTGATCCTGGTCGGTCAGCGCCGCCGTCTGCTGCAGTACCTGGCCAAGAAGGACATCCAGCGCTTCCGTGCGCTGGTGGACCGTCTGGGCATCCGTCGCGGTGCGGCGGGCGCGAAGTAAGACATCGTGAAGGGAGCGGTTCCCCACGCAAGAGGGGGCCGCTCCCTTTGCTGTATGCAAGCGTGCCGTACGTGATGTACGCATGCTCTACGTGCGAAGTGTCACCGGCCCTTTGTAGTCTGGTCGCACAACGTCATACGCACACCCATACCGGACTGGGCAGAATCGGACTGCACGGTTCAAAGACGTAACGGCGTCGCACGGAGCGACGAGACGACGTCACACGAACGAGGAGAAGCGCACCTCGAGGAACGCCGCCGCCGGTCCTCGGTAGTGGCCCCCGGGGTACGGCGAAAACTCGACCATCGAGCAATCGCGTACCGCCCGGGTGCTTCGATCGAAGACCGGCCCGCACCAGAAGGGCGCTTCTCCGCCACCGTCCCCGTGCCACACGGGCCAAGGGACGAAGACGAGGAGAAAACGCTAGTGGAGAACGAGACCCACTACGCCGAGGCTGTTATCGACAACGGCACTTTCGGCACCCGCACCATCCGCTTCGAGACGGGCCGCCTGGCCAAGCAGGCCGCAGGCTCCGCCGTGGCGTACCTGGACGACGACACCATGGTGCTGTCGGCCACCTCCGCTTCCAAGCGGCCCAAGGACCAGCTCGACTTCTTCCCCCTGACGGTGGACGTCGAGGAGCGGCAGTACGCCGCCGGCAAGATCCCCGGTTCGTTCTTCCGCCGTGAGGGCCGTCCCTCCGAGGACGCGGTCCTGACCTGCCGCCTGATCGACCGCCCGCTGCGTCCTTCCTTCAAGAAGGGCCTGCGCAACGAGATCCAGATCGTCGAGACGATCATGGCGCTCAACCCCGACCACCTGTACGACGTGGTCGCGATCAACGCCGCCTCCTGCTCCACGCAGCTGGCCGGCCTGCCCTTCTCGGGCCCGATCGGCGGCACGCGCGTGGCGCTCATCAAGGGCCAGTGGGTCGCCTTCCCGACGCACACCGAGCTCGAGGACGCCGTCTTCGACATGGTCGTCGCCGGTCGCGTCCTCGAGGACGGCGACGTCGCGATCATGATGGTCGAGGCCGAGGCCACCGAGAAGACCATCGAGCTCGTCAAGGGCGGCGCCGAGGCGCCGACCGAAGAGGTCGTGGCCGCCGGTCTCGAGGCCGCGAAGCCCTTCATCAAGGTCCTGTGCAAGGCCCAGTCGGACCTCGCCGCCAAGGCCGCCAAGCCCACCGGCGAGTTCCCGGTCTTCCTGGACTACGAGGACGACGTCCTGGAGGCGCTCACCGCCGCCGTGAAGTCGGAGCTCTCCCAGGCGCTGACCATCGCCGGCAAGCAGGAGCGCGAGGCCGAGCTGGACCGCGTCAAGGAGATCGCCGCCGAGAAGCTGCTCCCGCAGTTCGAGGGCCGCGAGAAGGAGATCTCCGGTGCCTACCGCGCGCTGACCAAGAAGCTGGTCCGCGAGCGCGTCATCAAGGACAAGGTCCGCATCGACGGCCGTGGCGTCACGGACATCCGTACGCTCGCCGCCGAGGTCGAGGCCATCCCGCGCGTGCACGGTTCGGCGCTGTTCGAGCGTGGCGAGACCCAGATCCTGGGCGTCACCACCCTCAACATGCTCCGCATGGAGCAGCAGCTCGACACCCTTTCCCCGGTGACGCGCAAGCGCTACATGCACAACTACAACTTCCCGCCCTACTCGGTCGGCGAGACGGGCCGCGTCGGTTCGCCCAAGCGCCGCGAGATCGGCCACGGCGCGCTCGCCGAGCGCGCGATCGTGCCGGTCCTGCCGTCGCGCGAGGAGTTCCCGTACGCGATCCGTCAGGTCTCCGAGGCCCTCGGGTCGAACGGCTCGACGTCCATGGGCTCGGTCTGCGCCTCGACGATGTCGCTGCTGAACGCCGGTGTGCCGCTGAAGGCCGCCGTCGCCGGTATCGCCATGGGTCTGATCTCCCAGGAGATCGACGGCCAGACGCACTACGTCGCCCTCACCGACATCCTCGGTGCGGAGGACGCGTTCGGTGACATGGACTTCAAGGTCGCCGGTACGAAGCAGTTCGTGACCGCGCTGCAGCTCGACACCAAGCTCGACGGCATCCCCGCCTCGGTCCTGGCCGCCGCGCTGAAGCAGGCCCGTGACGCGCGTCTGCACATCCTCGACGTGATGAACGAGGCGATCGACGTTCCGGACGAGATGTCCCCGAACGCGCCGCGCATCATCACGGTCAAGATCCCGGTGGACAAGATCGGTGAGGTCATCGGCCCGAAGGGCAAGATGATCAACCAGATCCAGGAGGACACCGGCGCCGACATCACGATCGAGGACGACGGCACCATCTACATCGGTGCCGCCGACGGACCGGCCGCCGAGGCCGCCCGCGCCACGATCAACGGCATCGCCAACCCGACCATGCCGGAGGTCGGCGAGCGCTACCTGGGCACGGTCGTCAAGACGACCACCTTCGGTGCGTTCGTGTCCCTGCTCCCGGGCAAGGACGGTCTGCTGCACATCTCGCAGATCCGCAAGCTCGCCGGCGGCAAGCGCGTGGAGAACGTCGAGGACGTCCTCGGTGTGGGCCAGAAGGTCCAGGTCGAGATCGCCGAGATCGACTCCCGCGGCAAGCTCTCCCTCATCCCCGTCATCGAGGGCGAAGAGGGCGACGACCAGAAGGACGACACCGACAAGTGACGTCGCGTAGCACCACGACGACGGCCCGCCCCTCTTCGGAGGGGCGGGCCGTCGCCCGTACCCAAACCCTCCTCAAGGGCAAGGACGGCATCGGCACGGTCCGCCGTACGACGCTTCCGGGCGGCCTCCGCGTCGTCACCGAGACCCTGCCATCCGTACGCTCGGCGACCTTCGGGATCTGGGCGAACGTCGGCTCCCGCGACGAGACGCCGTCCCTGAACGGCGCCACGCACTACTTGGAGCACCTGCTCTTCAAGGGCACCAAGAAGCGCAGCGCGCTCGACATCTCGGCCGCGCTCGACGCGGTCGGCGGCGAGATGAACGCCTTCACGGCGAAGGAGTACACGTGCTACTACGCGCGCGTGCTCGACACCGACCTGCCGCTGGCCATCGACGTCGTCTGCGACATGCTGACGGGCTCCCTGATCCTCCAGGAGGACGTCGACGCCGAACGCGGCGTCATCCTCGAAGAGATCGCGATGACCGAGGACGACCCGGGCGACTGCGTGCACGACCTGTTCGCGCACACGATGCTCGGCGACACCCCCCTCGGCCGCCCGGTCCTCGGCACCGAGGAGACGATCAACGCCCTCACCGCCGACCGGATCCGCCGCTTCTACAAGAAGCACTACGACCCCACCCGCCTGGTGGTCGCAGCCGCGGGCAACGTCGACCACAACAAGGTCGTACGCCAGGTCCGCGCCGCCTTCGAGAAGGCGGGCGCCCTCCACCGCACCGACGCGACGCCGGTCATCCCGCGCCAGGGCTCCCGCGCGCTGCGCACGGCGGGCCGCGTCGAGGTCATCAACCGCAAGACCGAGCAGGCCCACGTCATCCTCGGCATGCCGGGCCTGGCCCGCACCGACGAGCGCCGCTGGGCCCTCGGGGTCCTGAACACCGCACTCGGCGGCGGCATGTCGTCCCGCCTCTTCCAGGAAGTCAGGGAGAAGCGCGGCCTTGCGTACAGCGTGTACTCGTACACGTCGGGCTTCGCCGACACCGGCCTCTTCGGCGTGTACGCGGGCTGCCGCCCGAGCCAGGTGCACGACGTACTGAAGATCTGCCGCGACGAACTCGACCAGGTCGCGCAGAACGGCCTGAGCGACGACGAGATCGGCCGCGCGATCGGCCAGCTCGCGGGCTCCACCGTCCTCGGCCTCGAGGACACCGGCGCGCTGATGAACCGCATCGGCAAGAGCGAGCTGTGCTGGGGCGAGCAGATGTCGGTCGACGACATGCTGGCCAAGATCGCGGCGGTCACCCCGGACGAGGTCCGTGAGGTCGCCCGCGACGTCCTGGGCCACCGCCCGTCGCTGTCGGCCATCGGCCCGCTGAAGGACAAGCAGGCCGCCCGCCTGCACGAAGCGGTCTCCTAACCCCCTTAACTCCCTTAAGGAATCAGGCACATGAGCAAGTTGCGCGTGGCGGTCATCGGGGCCAAGGGCCGGATCGGCTCCGAGGCCGTGCGAGCCGTCGAAGCCGCCGAGGACCTGGAACTGGTCGCGGCACTCGGCCGCGGCGACCAGTTGGAGACGCTGGTGGAGACCGGCGCCCAGGCCGTGGTCGAACTGACCCACCCCGAATCGGTGATGGGCAATCTCGAGTTCTGCGTACGCCATGGAATCCACTCCGTGGTCGGTACGACGGGCTGGACCGACGACCGCCTCGCGCAGCTGAACACGTGGCTGGCCGCGTCCCCCGAGACGGGCGTCCTGATCGCACCGAACTTCTCCATCGGCGCGGTCCTCACCATGAAGTTCGCGCAGATCGCCGCGCCGTACTTCGAGTCCGTCGAGGTCGTCGAGCTGCACCACCCGAACAAGGCCGACGCCCCCAGCGGCACGGCCCAGCGCACCGCCCAGCTCATCGCGGCGGCGCGCGCGGAGGCGGGCAGCGCCCCGCAGCCGGATGCCACGGTGACGGCGCTCGACGGTGCCCGCGGCGCGGACGTCGACGGCGTTCCGGTGCACTCCGTGCGGCTGCGCGGCCTCCTGGCCCACCAGGAGGTCCTGCTCGGCGGCGAGGGCGAGACCCTCACCATCCGGCACGACTCGCTGCACCACAGCAGCTTCATGCCGGGCATCCTGCTCGGCGTACGCCGTGTGGTGAACACTCCGGGCCTCACGTTCGGCCTGGAACACTTCCTTGACCTGAACTGACCTGAACTGACGCGAGCTGAACCGAGTTGAACTGACCGTCATGCGAGCAAAGATCACCTACGCCGTCACGGCTGCCGTCCTGGTCGTCTATTTCGTCCTGGTCGGCAGCCGCGGCGTGCTCCTGATAAAGCACGGCACCGCGCTCACCGTCACCTTCGGTGTCGCGGTCCTGATCCTGCCGGTCATCGGCGTCTGGTTCCTCTGGAAGAACACCCAGTTCGTCCAGCGCGCCAACCGTCTGGCCGCCGCCCTTGAGGCCGAAGGCGGCCTCCCCGTCGACGAGTTGAAGCGCACCCCGGGCGGTCGCATCGACCGAGACTCGGCCGACGAGGTCTTCGCCAGGCGCAAGGCCGAGACGGAGGACTCACCGGACGACTGGCGCTGCTGGTTCCGCCTCGCCGTCGCCTACCACGACGCCCGGGACACGCCCCGCGCCCGCAAGGCGATGCAGCGCGCGATCGCCCTCCACGCGGGCAGGCCTGTCAGCGCCTAGCTCTCAGGCGGTGCGGCGGTACTCGTCGGCCCACACCTCGATGGAGTCGGCCGCCCGGTCGAACGCCTCGTGCCGGGCGAGGAAGTCGGCGTTGCGGTCGGTGAGCAACGGCGCCTGCCCGTCGGCCTGCTGATCACGGCGTACGAGCACGAGTGCCTGCCCCTGCACGGTGCGGGGCAGCCCCATCCACCGCACGGGCTGCTGGGTCGTACGCACCGTCACGACCTGCTCCCACGGCACGGTCTGCGTCGTCAGGAAGGCCACGCGGCGCAGCCCGTGCGCGCTCACCCACGTGCCCATCCGCAGCAGCCGCAGCGCGCTCGCGATGATGGCCGCCGCGAGCCCCGCACAGACCGCCGCCCCCGCGAGGGAGTCGGCGAACGCGATGATCACGGCGGCGACCAGGACGTACGAGGCGAGCAGCAGAAGCAGCGCCGCGGCCCCCACCCGCCACGGTCCCGGCCGGTAGGGACGCCGCCAGTGGTCGCGATCGTCGAACGGCAGGGCGGCGTCTTCCGCTGCCTCGTCAAAGGCGCGGTCCGCCGTCAGGAAGGGCAGGGGCACGACTGATCCTCACTCAATCCACGCATGGGCTGTGCCCGGTGAGGCTACCGAGCCCCGCTGTCGCCAGCCACCCTTGGGGGTCCGGATGAGTCAGGGGTCGCCGCCCCCCGTCAGCGGCCGTCGGAGGCTTCCGACTGCTGGTTCTGCGCCGGCGACTGGTCGGGCGACAGGGCGGGCATGCCGAACAGCATGGAACCCACGAGGCCTGCGACGACGACCAGCCCGACCAGGGTGCGGCCCACGATCTGACTGGCCGTGGCGCGCTCAGGAGGCGGGGGAGTGACATTACTGCGGAACTTGTCGGCTTCGGCGATGAAGGCGAACGGAACGGGCTCGCGCCGACGGAACATGGTTTGCGCTTCTCCTCACACGGATCACACACGGGGCTCACGTGAATCGAACGTGACTCTGTTGACTAGACAGACGCTCGAATCGCCCAAAAGGTGCCCTGTTTCGGCAAATTGGTCGAAGAATGTCGTAGCGGGTCACCGAGGGACCGATTGTCGGTGCCGGGCCATAGAGTGGGCGCCGCCCGAGTGATGCACATGGAAGGACCCCGCCAGTGAGCGAGACCCCCACCGAAGACCTCAAGCCCAGCTTCCGCAGCGAGGTCACCGTCGAGCTGGTGAAGCACGCCGCGACCGACTCCGACGTCCTGTGGGCCGCACGCGTCTCGACTGCCGGCGAGCAGTCCCTCGAGGAGCTCCAGAAGGACCCGGAGCGCTCCAAGGGGCTGATCAACTACCTGATGCGGGACCGCCACGGCAGCCCCTTCGAGCACAACTCGATGACGTTCTTCATCAGCGCACCGATCTTCGTCTTCCGCGAGTTCATGCGGCACCGCGTGGGCTGGTCGTACAACGAAGAGTCGGGTCGCTACAGGGAGCTCCAGCCGACGTTCTACGTCCCGGACGCCTCCCGCAAGCTGGTCCAGGAGGGCCGCCCCGGCAAGTACGTCTTCGTCGAGGGCACCCAGGCCCAGCAGGAGCTCACGGGCCGCGTCATGGAGGACTCCTACCGCCAGGCGTACGAGGCGTATCAGCAGATGCTCGCCGCGGGTGTCGCCCGCGAAGTCGCCCGCGCGGTCCTGCCGGTCGGCCTGTTCTCGTCGATGTACGCGACGTGCAACGCCCGTTCCCTGATGCACTTCCTCGGCCTGCGCACCCAGCACGAGCTCGCCAAGGTCCCGTCCTTCCCGCAGCGGGAGATCGAGATGGTCGGCGAGAAGATGGAGGAGCAGTGGGCCCGGCTGATGCCGCTCACCCACGCGGCCTTCAACAAGAACGGGCGTGTGGCTCCGTAAGGCACTGATGTACGGATGAGCCGAGCGAGGTGTCCGTATTGCGGCATTTCGAGAAGTTCATCTAGCCTGATCAAACGGACCCGGCACTGCTTGAACCCCCGAGCAGGCAGTGCCGGGCTCCTCACTTGTCAGGTCCGCACACATCCCCCGAGGGGGGACCACGCGCTGAGCAGCGAGTAGCGTGTTACCCATGGCTCCGACCTCCACTCCGCAGACCCCCTTCGGGAGGGTCCTCACCGCCATGGTCACGCCCTTTACGGCGGACGGCGCACTTGACCTCGACGGCGCGCAGCGGCTCGCCGCCCACCTGGTGGACGCAGGCAATGACGGCCTGGTCATCAACGGCACCACCGGCGAGTCGCCGACCACCAGCAATGCGGAGAAAGCCGAGCTCGTACGAGCCGTAGTCGAAGCCGTCGGAGACCGCGCCCACGTCGTCGCGGGCGTCGGCACGAACGACACGCGCCACAGCATCGAGCTCGCCCGCGACGCCGAGCGGGTCGGCGCGAACGGCCTCCTCACGGTCACGCCGTACTACAACAAGCCCCCGCAGGAAGGCCTGCTCCGGCACTTCACGGCGATCGCGGACAGCACCGACCTGCCGGTCATGCTCTACGACATCCCGGGACGCAGCGGCGTACCGATCAACACCGAGACGATCGTCCGCCTCGCCGAGCACCCCCGGATCGTCGCCAACAAGGACGCCAAGGGCGACCTCGGCCGCGCCAGCTGGGCCATCGCCCGCTCCGGCCTCGCCTGGTACTCCGGCGACGACATGCTCAACCTCCCGCTGCTCTCCGTCGGCGCCTGCGGCTTCGTCTCCGTCGTCAGCCACGTCGTCACCCCGGAACTGCGCGCGATGATCGACGCGTACTCCACGGGTGACGTGCAGAAGGCCACCGAGATCCACCAGAAGCTGCTCCCGGTCTTCACGGGCATGTTCCGTACGCAGGGCGTGATCACCACCAAGGCGGCGCTCACCCTGCAGGGCCGTCCCGCGGGCCCGCTGCGGCTGCCCCTCGTCGAGCTGTCCCCCGACGAGACGGCCCAGCTCAAGATCGACCTCGCCGCGGGCGGGGTACAGCTCTAACCACAGACTTCACAACTGAATACGCGAAACACCGCAGGACACAGCTCCTGCACCCACACCAAACAACTGCTACTGCACGAACGTCATGCGCGCCACGTGCCCTGGAGGTACG
>NZ_JBHYIG010000161.1:0-22037 GCF_042740015.1 Streptomyces sp. NPDC059037 | reverse complement strand
CGTGAGCGAGGCCGGGTCGCTAGCGACGACTATTGCAGCGCCCTCCCCACTCCCGTTCTATCCGCTCGTTCTCGTCGCGCCGCCACGCCTCGCGCCCGGCGTGGCGGCTACGCCGCTTTCACGACCTCTTCGCGCACCGCTGTCGCCCACTCGGTCACCAACTGCTCGTACTCCCGCCGCTGTTCGGGCGACAGGCGGCCGTCGGCGCGCAGCCACAGGCCGCGGATCCGCTCGTTCAGCTCCGCGGCAGAGCGCACGGAACCAGAGGGCTGAGGGCTTAAGGGCATGTGGTCAAGCCTAGGGGATAGCTACGACAATCGGAACTGTCCGCTACTGGGCAGATCCTCCAAGTGAGCGTCGAGGGGCTGGTGTTGGGTCTTGTGGCGCGGGGAGGCTGTGACGGATCCCTCAATGGATCACAAGGCCCTGCCTCACCCGGCCGATTCCCCCGCGTGCGGGCTGAGCGTGCCGGCGCCGACGAGGATGAACAGGAGGATGCCGAGCAGGATGCGGTAGTAGACGAACGGCATGAAGGACTTCGTCGTGATGAACTTCATGAACCAGTTCAAGCGTCGAGATCCTGAGCAGCTTTGACCTGCTGTTTCCACCACTCTTCAAGATCGAATGGGAGAGCAGTGGGAGATGGCACCTTCCAGTGCTCTCCCTCGCTGGCCACGAAGCGCAGCCACCTGGTTTGCAGCGAATCGGCAATCTCCTGCTCCATGGTCAGGGTAACGTGCGAGTAGAGACCCTCCAGGCCGGCGACCTCGTGGCCCATGCGGGTCTCCACGGCGATGCGACTGTGCCGATCTTCGTCCAACCACTCCTTGCCGCCGTGACGAAGCAGGTACAGCCGCTTCCCGGCGTATGTGGTCGCAGGGACCTCCGGAAGGGGGCGGCGGGAGGTGACCAGCTGGGGCTGGCCCAGGCGAACCCTCTCGAACTCCTCGGAGGCCGGTCGACCGCGCGAGACCGGCTGCCAGTAGTAGTAGCTGAAGTTTGCGTTGGCCAGCAGCCCGCCGCCAATGGCCGGGAACAGGTACTCGTGATCATGGGTGGCGAGAAGTGCCGTGTGCAGCTCCGCGAGGAATCCGGGGAGGGAGAGATTTCGATGGGATTCGTACTTTGGCGGGAAGAGCTTCACCGGTCCCTTGCCGAACTCGCGTTGGAACTGCCACTGGACACGCAGCGCGGGCAGTGCCGTTGGCCCGTAGCGCTCCAGGGCTTCTTTCCGCCGTTCAAGGTCGGGGTCTGAGGCCGGCCAGTTCGGGTGGCAGAACTCGCGGCGCAGAGCGTAGAGCTCGGCAGGCCGCGTGACCGTGAACGGCATCGTCAGGAAAAAGACATAACCGGCGAAGCCCCAGAAGGTAAGTGCATTGAGGGCAAGTTGGTGCACCTCCTTTATCTGCATATCCTGCTTCTTCTCCCGGGCCTTCTTCGTGTACTTGCCGCGTCGGGACTTCTTCTTCACCGGTGATCCGGCCCGTAGGCCGTCATCGACCGCATCGTCCATGATCATGCTGAACACGAGCCGAATCTCTCTGGCGTACGCATCACCGACACCGGGCTGGGCGTCCAGATGAAGACTCCATGCGCGGTAGTCGGAGGCCTTGATGTCGCCCACGGAGGTCTCGCCCCAGAAGGGCACGATGTGGTTGCGCAGGATGCCGTCGATCGTTCGCCATCGCAGGTGCCCGACGTCCTGCGTCTTGAGCCACTTGGGGCAGTAGGTGGACATGGGGATGCTTCCGTCGCGGCGGCTTATGTAGCGCGCGTTGCGAACGTCGGATTCCCGGTCCAGTCCGTACTCGTAGGCGACCTCCTCGTCGGTGAAGCCACCCTGGCTGTCGTACTCGGGCTTCCCGTTCGGCTTGATGCGGCCGGTCTTCCAGCGGACGCGGCAGAAGTTGCCGCGCCACTCGGTGTAGGGCACCAGGTGTCTCTCTTTCTGGGCGGTAGGGGCAGAGTTCGGCAGTTGAATGAGGCAGATGTGTCGCGGCGTGTGGGACTGCGGGGATCAGGCATGCACCCCTTGGACGCGGCCCGGATCCTGGCGTGGAACGGCCGGGATACCCCCATGACTCGGACCGTCCGCAACGGACACACCATCACTTGGTGGATCACGGAAGCCGCGTTGGGGTGATGTGCAGGCTGCCGGGCATGGGAAAACCCGCCCTGGTCCGGGAGTTCTCACGTCAGGGCGGGTCCGGCGGAGCGAGCCGACCTATGCGCTCCTTCGTCTGGGAGAAGCGAGTCGGGGTGAGGCTGCCGGTCGCGGCATACCCTTAGGGATCACCTCACGCGGCGGGCTTGAACCGGATGGTGGCCGGCGTAGCCGGGCCGCTGCCAGTGGACTTACGTGGAGTGGCCTTGCGGCGGCGGGCCTTGGCCAGTGCCGACGGCCGGGTCATCTCACGGTGAATCTCCCGGATTTCGCGGCAGTCCTGGAGGCTGAACCGCAGAAATTTGCCGAAGCGGTGGTGAGGGAAGCCGCGCTGGTTGGCCCCATCTCGTAGCCACCTCTCGCCGCAGCCGATGACGCGGGCCGCTTCCCCTGGGGCGAGCGTCACCTCGCCCTGCTCAAGGACCCGCATGGCCGCATCGATCATGGCCTCGCGGTCGGCACCGGTGCGCTTCGTTTCGGGGCTAGTCATGGCGCCTCTTCCTTCTGGGGCTGTTGGGGTGCTGCGGCAGCTGGGAGGCGCCCGGGCATGAAGCGAGCGCAGGAACTTGTACGAACTCGTAGACGGCTGGTCCTTGCATGTCAGCGCGGAGTGCACCTTGAAGCTGCGGCACTGCCGACGCTGTGCTGCAGCGATGATGTCGAGTCGGTTCCTGGTGTGTGTCAAGTCCTCATGAGTGGTGCTCCGGTTCGCCTATTAAGGCTCACTCTGAAAGCCTAACGACTGGCGTCTTGACTCGTCAATCAGAACTTCCGCGCTTCGAGGCGAGTCGCTAGTCACTTGCTCAGTCGATCGCTATTACCCTCTTGTTGAATCCCTTAGCTCCTGAATGTCTGTAGCCCGCCATGCATGTGAGCCTCGGGCGCATGCTGGTCGGCACGGCGCGCCGGGTTCGAACCGGACGCGCTCTCAGCCTGGGGCGGGCGCGGAGCGGTCCTGCTGCACGAGCGGGACGATGACCGGTACGCCATGCTCCTGGAGCGGGCGCACCCCACGACGCTGGCTCAGGCCGCGCAGGGCGAAGAGGTGGCGGCGATCGCGGGGAGCGTCAGCAGCCGCCTCGCCGTCCCCGCGCCCGCCGGACTGCCCCGGCTTCAAGACCAGGCCGCCGAGTGGGAGGAGCAACTGCGTCAGGACGCCCGGGACTTCCCCGACGCTCTGTCGTCCCGGACGGTGCAGGCCGCGACGGCGACGGTTCGCGAGCTCGCGCTCCACCAGCCGGACACCCTCATCCACGGCGACCTGAACGCGCGGAACATCCTGGCGGGCACCCGAGAACCCTGGTTGGCTGTCGACCCGAAGGGCTGGGTGGGCGACCGGGCGTACGACTGCGGCACGCTGACCAAGTCCCGGTCGGTGGTCCTCGCGGAGCAGGGAGCTCTGTCCAATGAAGGCTGAGTGTTAGATGTGGTGCGTGGTCCATGAGCGTTCTACCGTGCGCTGCAGGCAGCGCCCTGGTGGTGAGACGGTTCGCTATCGGGTCATCTCTAGGAACTCCCTGATGACAGGCACCTGCCCGTGCTCCCGAAACTTTGCCCGCAGGTCGGCGAGCGTGTTGTTGCCGCGTGCAGAGCTCACACCGCCCATGTGATCGATTGCCTGGCGCGCTGTGAGGATCGCCTCGTCGAGGTCATTCAGTGCCAGGTAGGCCTCGGCGGCGCGCGCCTCGTAGATTGCCGCGCCGCGTGGGAACGAGTCTCCGTCGTAGGTCTCGCTTCGACTGGACACGGCCGCCTGTTCGAAGTGGTGCAGGGCCAGTGCGGGTCGGCCAAGGTTCAATGCTGAACTCCCCAGCAGCTGGTGGATTTCTCCCTGGTTGACCCAGTACAGCGAGGACAGATCCTCGTGGAGAGGCACTGCCCTCTCGTAGGCGCTCAGTGCGGCATTGGCCGCGCGGTCGGAGGCGCGGGGGTCGGCGGCGCGGGCATAGGCGCGGCAGGCACGGGCGTGCAGCATGGCGGTCATCCGCGCTGATCCTGTGGCGTACCCGTAGGTGTGGGCGGTCTCCACCAGGGACGCCGCGGCTCCTGGTTCGTTGGTCGAGTAGCACTTGATCGCCCAGAAAGCGCAGGTGTTTGCCATGACCTCGGGATCACCCGCTTCGAGGGCCAGCTCAGCGGCAGTAGCGAAGTGCTCCTCCGCTGTATCCGGGTCACCGCTGTCATAGGCGGTCCACCCTGCGGCGCGCTGCGCGTCGGCGGCGACGGCGACAAGCCTATGCTCGACGGACTCGGTGTAGGACGCCGAGCGCAGGGTGTCGCTGATCATGTTGTACTCGTCGACGGCTCCGGAGTAGACGTGGCCGGAGCCGATGCGGTCGTCGAGGTGACGCAGTGCGTCGAGGCGCTGTTCATGCAGCGAAGCGAGGCTCGCTCCTACGCGTCGGCCTGTCGTGGCGCTCTCCGCTTCGGCGGGCGTGGGCATCTTGAGGGCGGCAGAAGCGCCGCTGGCTGCGGACAGGATGAGGAAGCGCCGTCGTTGCACGGGGTCACCGGCCCTTTCTGGGGCGTCGTGCAGGGATGTCGTCGCGTGGTGTGCGGACAGGAGCACGTCGGGGACCGCACGTTCGAGCCAGAGGGGCCACCCGAGCCTGATGACATTGTTCGCGGACACGTTGAGGAGGTCGGCGAGAGCCAGTTGCGTGTGTCGGTCTGGCTCCGTGCCCTTCTTCCACCGGTCCAGCTTCTGCCGGTGGGAACCCAGTCCTCCGTAGCCAAGGTTCTTGTGCCGCGCGGCAATGCGCCGCAGGAACGACGCAGCGGTTCCTCCGTGGTGCTGAATCAGGTAATCGAGCAGGACCGCAATGTCTCTCAACGCTCGCCTCCGCAGCCGGGCTTGCCGTATTCACCAGTGTCGCCGGAGGTACGGCCGCGCGGGAGGAGCTCGCGGAGCTGGATGACACCGGGATGACGGGAAGGCCACCGGAGATGACGCCTGCGCCCTTCCTGCACGGAGCGGCGAGGCTTTTGCTATGGGGAGGTCAAGCTCTTTGCCTGACTGCATAGTTGCTCAACCGAACTCAACGCAGGTCCACCACCACCTCGTTCGCAAGTGCGCTGCCTCACCACGATGGTCTGGCCATAGGGGGGAACAGTGCCCACGCCACCGCTCGATGCTGCACAGCGCGGGACGCCGGGATCGACAGGCGCGCTGGTGCCGGACTCCACTCCGGGCTACGAGGCTGCGTACGCCATGGCCCGGAGGGTCGTGTGCGCCGGGTCGTCCTGGACCGCGGCGTTTGGAAACCGGGACGCGGAGCTGCTGCAGCGCACGGTCTACGCGTTCGTACTCGCGCTGAACAGCGGTGCGGAGGCCCCCGTCGTCGCTCTGCCGGTCACGGGCCAGACACAGCCGTTGCTGTGGTCCTTGCGCATCGAACCGGCGCGTGAACTGCTGGATCACACGCGTTTCTGGTCGACTTGGCAACCCCAACGGCCTTCGGGGCAGCTGGGTGAACTGCGCGAGCTGATCGATACCGGGGCCTTTCCCGGTTTCAGCTTCGGCGACGGCGGGGGCACGCAAGGACGCCAGCTGCCGGAAGACCTGCCCTTGCGCTGTGCGGCGGCCATGACGGACGAGGGCGTGGAGTGGGACCTGTCCGCCCCTCGCGCACACTCGGACGAGGGGCGGTTGGAGGCGCTCCTTCAGCAGGCGACGACGGTCCTGACCGCCGTCTGTCATGACCCCGCAGTGTCCCTGACACATCTCGCGCGTGCAGTCAGGGCCGCCAGCTTCGACATCAGTGTGATCACTTCTACGGGCTTTGCTGACCTCGCCGCCTCGCTGAGCGCGTGGGGAACGACGATCGGCCTGCCGTTGAGGGCGCGCCGTATCGAACCCGAAGAAGCGCACGTCGCCGAGTCTTCGCCGGGCATCCTGGAGCCCCCGCGCTGGGGCGCGAATGTGGCCGTGATCGCCCCCGGCCTGGATCTGCCAGCCGGGCCGGAGAACCGGTCGGCCGGGATCAGCAGCGTCGAACTGGCAGGCCGGCTCCCGGACGGGACACCGATCGCAGAGCTCAACGCGAACGAGACGCGCGAGCTGATCGACGAGATCATCGTCCGGGCCCAGTACCTGCGTGCCGGCATCCAGATCCACGACGGCGACGTAATCCTCGATGTCGGCGCGAACATCGGCATCTTCACGCTGTTTGCCGCCTCGCAGGCATCCCAGCTCCAGATCCACGCCTTCGAGCCCGTCCCTGCCGTGGCCGACGTCCTTGAGGCGAACATCCGTGCCCACCGGCTGAGCGCGCGCGTGGAACGAGCGGCGCTCGGGCGCCACAGCGGCCAGGGGGACTTCACGTACTACCCCCAGTCCTCCCTCCAGTCCGGGTTGTACGCCGACCCCGCGGCCGACGAGGAGGTCGTACGCGTCTACGCCCGTCAGCAGACCGATGGGCGCACGGCGATCGCCGCCGCACTGAAGGACCAGGTCGCCGAGGCCCTCGCCCCAGCGATCCACCAGCGCACCGCACAGCCGCACACGCTGACCGTCCCGGTACGGTGCCTGTCCGAGTGGGTCCGGGAACAGGACATCGACCGGATCAACCTGCTGAAGGTGGACGTCGAGCGCGCCGAGGAGGACGTGCTGCTCGGCATCGACCCGGAACACTGGCCGCTCATCGACCAGGTCGTCGTCGAGGTACACGACATTGCCGGCCGCCTGGAACGCATGGTCGCGCTGCTGCGCGCGAACGGATTCCACACCACCGTGGAGCAGGACGCCCTGTTCGCCGGATCCGAGATCCGCATGCTCTACGCCCGGCGCCCCAACCAATCCCGGACAGATAAGCCATGGGTCACACGGCAGATCGCGACCGCCGCCCACTGGGCCGCATCCTCCACGCTCCCCGTCGTGGTCACCGCTGCGCCCGGCACCGCCGACGGCGACATGGCACAAGCCCGCGACGAAGCAGCCGCACACGGCCTGGCGTGGGTCGATCCCCCCGCTGGCGGTGCAACTCTGGCCTGGGCAGAGACCTTGCTGCGCCGCATAACGGCACCAGACCGGCCGGTGACCAAAGCGCTGGTCGTGGACGCGGACAACACACTGTGGGGCGGGGTCTGTGGCGAGGTTGGCCCCGAACACGTCGACACCAGCGGCCCCTACTGCGAGGTGCAGGAGTTCTTACGCCAGCAGCACCGAGCCGGCCGCGCCCTCGCCTTGTGCTCACGCAACAACCTCGACGACCTGCACGCGGTATTCGCCGCACACCCCGACATGCCGCTGCGCCTGGACGACTTCGTGGCCGTTCAAGCCACCTGGGGCCGCAAATCGGAGGCGGTGACCGCGATCGCCGAGTACCTGGGCTTCGCCACCGAGAGCCTGGTGTTCATCGACGACAGCCCCGCAGAGCGGACCGAGGTCGCCCTGCAGCATCCGGCGATGACCGTCGTGGACATCCCGGCGGATCCCACCGACATCCCGAAAGCTCTGCGCGCCACCTGGCAGCTGGCCCTCGACGGCACCACCACCGAAGAGGACCGCGCCCGTGCCCGGCTGATCACCCAGGAAGCCGCGCGCCGCGCCGCCGCCGACCGGACTCCCGATCTCGCCGCCTACCTGCGCGAGCTGGACCTGACGGTAGAGATCGCACCAGCGGCCATAGCCGATGTCGACCGGATCTCCCAACTGGCCGCGCGTACCACTCAGTTCAATCTCCTCCTGCGCCGCCACACCCCGGCCACGGTACGCCAGCTCCTCACTGGGCCGGGTACCGCCCTCACCGTCCGGGTACACGACCGGTTCGGTGACTACGGGCTGGTCGGGTTCGCCTTCGCCGATGCCGATGCCGATGCCGATGCCGATGCCGGGATCCTGCGGGTCCGCGACTTCTTCCTCAGCTGCCGGGCCCTGGGCCGCAACGTGGAGTGGCGACTGCTCCAGGCCCTGGGGGAGCAGGCGGCCACCACAGGACTGAGCGCGGTCGAGTTGCGCGCCGCATCGGGCCCTCGCAACCAGCCGGCCCACGCCTTCGTCCGCACCGCCCACACGCACTTCGCCGCGACATCACCTCCTACCGGAGCCCTACTCGACCCGGCGCGTGTGGTGCGCGCGGACTGGCGGGAGATCGAGGCCCCGCGACCGCACCCACCCCGCCTCCCACCGAGCCGTGCTCACGCCACTGACCGCAGGCACGTTCGCTGGCCTGTCTCCCTCGACGCCGCGCACCGCGCGGCCGCCGTCACCCAGCCAGGAGAACAGAACGCCCTCTCGACCGTGTTCGTCGCTCCAGAGACCGCCGCCGAGCGCCAGATCACCGTTGTGTGGGAGGAGACCCTCGGCATCCGGCCCATCGGTGCCTTGGACGACCTGTTTGCCCTGGGCTGCGACTCACTCACCGCGGCGGTGATCTGCGTCCGACTGCACGGGGCCGGCGTGCACCTCGCCATCGGGGACCTGCTGCAGCAGCCCACCGTTCGGGGCTGCGCCCGCCTGTCGCGCCCCGTTGAGCCGGCCCCCGCGGCCCCCGCTGACGCGGGTGAGCAGGCGGTCCCGTCCCTGGGACAGGCGCGGATCTGGGCCGCCGAGCACATCCAGGTGCACGGCAACAGCCAGATCATCCCCACTGCCCACCACATCACCGGGCCCCTAGACACCGGCCGTCTTCGCCATGCGTTTCAGACCGTCGTGGCACGGCATCCGGCGCTGCGCACCGCGCTGGACGGCAACGACGGACGCCTCCGCTGCTACCTGATGCCGCCCAGCACTTTCAACCTGGAGTTCGGGGACCTCACGGCCCACTCGGCAGCCGGGTGCGACGCGGCGGCCGAGAAGGCCGCGCGCGCGTTCTTCGCGGCGCGGTTCGACCTTCAGGCGGGGCCGCTGCTGCGGGCTGCCGTGCTCCGTCTGGCGCCCGATGACCACGTCCTCCTGATGGCAGCGCATCACAGCGCCTGCGACGGCTGGTCCATGGACGTTCTGCACCGGGACCTCAGTGCCACCTACGCAGCCCCCGACGCATTGGAGACCGCGACGCCGACGCCGTTCGCGGACTACCAAAGGTCCCTGGCCGACCGCATCGAGCGGGGCGACTTCCGCGCGGCCGTCGAGAAGATCCACCACACCCTCGGACCGCTCCCAACCACGCCGGTGGGACCAGTACTCGCGTTCCCGCACGAGACGGTCCCGGCGCCGCATCATGTGCGGTTCGCCCTGGACCTGCCGCTGACCCAACGCGTACGCGCCGCCGCCCAAAGCCGCGCGACCACGCCGTTCCATCTCTACCTGGCCGCCTACCAGCTACTCCTGGCTGCGGCGAGTGACGCCACGACGCTGATCAGCGGCAGCCCGGTGGCCAACCGGCAGGACCCGGCCTACACGGGCACGGTCGGCTTCTTCACGAACCTGGTGCCCATCCGCACCGGCATCGACTGGTCCTCCCACCTCGGCGCCCACCTCACGGCGGCGATCGGCGCCAGCACGCGCGCACTGCGCCATTCCGAGGTGCCGTACGGGCTGCTCACCCAAGCCCACCCGGCCTCGGGCGGCCTGTTCGACAACCTCTTCACGCTGCAGCCGCCTCCGTCCCACCCCCTCACCCTGCACAACTGCCAGGTCGCCCCCGTCGAACCCGCACAGTGGCCGCAGCCCTACCCGCTGATGCTCGACCTCCAAGAGCACCCCGAGGGTGCGAGTGCCCTTCTGCGCATCGACGCCCAGACCCGCGGGCCCGACCGTGCCGACTGGTTCGCCGAGGCCTACCCGCTCGTCCTTCACGCCGTCAGCTCCCGGCCCGGCCTGCCCCTGGACCACCTGCGCGCCGCCCTGCGTCCGCCTCACCCCGCTCCGCCTCAGCCGGCCCGGCGTCTGCCCGCGCCGAACGGACAGGAGACCACCCGAGATGTCTGACCTCCACGCCCCCGGGACACTCCCGAGCCGCATGTCCGGGGCCACTCGCCCCGCGCCCGTCCGCACGCTCCTGGAGGCCTTCGACGCCCAGGCCGACCGCACCCCGACCGCCCCGGCGGCCGCGGATGACCGCACCCAGGTCAGCTACCGGAATCTTCAGGACACCAGCGCCGCACTGTCCGAGGTCCTGCACGAACGGGGTGTCGCGCCAGGCGACCCAATCGCCGTGTGCACGAGCCGCCGCATCCCGCTGCTGACCGCGCTGCTGGCCGCATGGCGCTGCGGCGCCCACTACGTACCTCTCGATCCCACCTGGCCGCCCGCCCGCATCGACGACTTCCTCGCCGATGCCGCACCCCGGCTGCTGATCACCGACGCGGACACCACCGGTCTGCCGACCCCGGCCGGGCTGGCCGAGCTCCGCGCCGACGAGCCGCCCACGGTGACCACTTCGACGGCGCGGCTCTCGTCGCGCACCCGGCTCTCCGGCACCGCCTACCTCATCTACACCTCCGGAACGACCGGCCGGCCCAAGGGCGTCCCGATCACCCACGGCGCGCTGATGCAGTACTTGACCTGGGCCTCCCACCACTACGACACCGCGGGCGGCACCGGGACCCTGGTCCACTCCTCGATCGCCGCCGACCTGACCGTCACCAGCCTGCTGCTGCCGCTCACGACCGGGCAGCGCGTCCACCTGGTGCCGTCCGACGACCCGGTAGACGTGGCCCGGACGCTCAGCGAAGCGCGGGATCTGAGTCCGCTGAAGGTGACCCCCGGCGGCCTGAAGCTGCTGACCAAGCTCCTCACCGGCGAGCAACTGGGCCGAGCGGTACGGCACCTGGTGGTCGGCGGAGAGCAGCTGACCAACCATGCCCTGTCGGGGTTGGACGTGCCCGGCCTCACGGTGACCAACGAGTACGGGCCGACCGAGGCCACCGTCGGCTGCACCGCCTACACCTTCCGCTGCGGCACACCCGTGCCGGACCCGGTGCCCATCGGCCGGCCGGTGTGGAACACCACCGTGGAACTGCGCACCCCGGACACCAACGAATCCATCCCGCCCGGCGGCACGGGGGAACTCGTCGTGAACGGGCCCCAGGTGGCCGCCGGGTACCAGGACCGGCCCCAGGAGAGCGCCGCCCGCTTCTCCACCGACACGCGGGGCGAGCACGCCTACCGCACCGGTGACCTCGCCCGGATCCGGCCCGACGGCCACCTGGAGATGCTCGGCCGGATCGACGACCAGCTGAAGATCCACGGCTACCGCGTGGAACCTGCCGAGATCGAAGCCGTCCTGACCGGTGCCCCGTCCATCACCGACGCCGCCGTCGTTGCCACCCGCCCCAACACGACCGGGACCCCGGTCCTGAGCGCCTTCCTCGTCCCCGCGACCACGGCACAGAAGGACAGCGTCATCGAGGTAGCCCGGACCCTGTGCGAACGGCAACTGCCCTTCTACGCCCGCCCCGACCACCTGCACGTTCTGGACGCCCTGCCCCTGCAGCCGAGCGGCAAGGTCGACCGCCACACCCTGGCCCAACCCCCCAATCCGGACCCGGCCCCCGCCGACCGCGGAGGCCTGCCCGACCACGACGAACCGGTCCTGGGCACCCTCGCCCGGCTGTGGACCGACATCCTGGGCGAGCCGCCGCACAGCAAGGAAGCCAACTTCTTCTCCAGCGGCGGCGACTCCCTCAAAGCCGTCCTCTACGCCAGCGCCGTACAGCGAGCCGGCCTGCGCCTGACCGTTCACGACGTACTGCACCACCGCACCCTCGGCCGGATTGCGGAGGTCCTCACCGCTACCCAGGCCGCCGACCAGGCCACGGTTACCGACGGGCCCGTTCCGCTCAGTGCCCTGCAGACCGCCGTCCTCACCAGCCGGCCGATACCCGGGACCTGGACCCTGCGGTACCTGGCCGCGGCGCCGCACCAGAACGTCGATCCGATCCGGCTGCAGCAGGCGTACGAAACGGTCATGCGCCGGCATCCGGCGCTGCGCTCCACCTTCTCCTTCGCCGACAGCGGAGGCTGGTCGTCCCGGCTCGCCCCGTTCACCACGCGCGGCATCCACCTCCTGGACCTGAGCGGGCATCAGGCCGGGGACCACGACAAGGCCGTGGACCGCGGCCTGGCCGAGCGCGAGGGGCACCTCAGCCTGACGGGTCCGCTCGTCGACCTCGTTCTGATCGGCGGTGGGGGCGCGCCCCGGATCGCCTGGATCGTCCACCACCTGGTCGCCGACCTCGTCTCTCTGCAGATCCTCACCCACGATCTGTGGCACGCCTACGACCACCCCGCCTCGCACCCGGCGGCGGCCGACGACGGATACGTCCACTGGCTGAAGTCGGCCCAGCACGTGCCCGACCTGCCCACCGGGCCGTGGCTCACCGACAGCCCGCGCACCACGGCCTCCCGCCTGGGCCCGGACGTCCGCGACACGCTGATCACGGCACGGAAGGAGTCCTCACGCCGCCCGCTCGCACTCCTGGCCAGTGCACTGCTCGCAGCCGTCGCCGAGGTCCGGCCGGACCTGCCCGCCGCACTATGCGTGGAACTCCACGGGCGTGACCGCGCCGGGCACGACCTCGCCGCCACGGTCGGCTGGCTCACCTCCCTACACCCCGTGCACGCTCCACGTGCCCTGCTGGCCGACCCGGCCGCCCTTGTCGGCGCAGTGCACACCCAGCTCGAGAACACCTCCCCGACCTCCCCGGCGACGCATGGGGCGTTGGCACCCCTCGCCCTGAACTACCTCGGTGAACTTCCGGAAGGGGCGCTGGAGCTGCCGCCCATCGGAGCGTCGGGGCCGCTCTTCGGGCTGGAAGTCGTCTGCTTTACCCAGCCCGGCGCGCTCCAGATCCGCTGGCGGGCCTGCCCGAGCTGGATGCCCGACGCCACCGTGACCCGCCTTGCCGCGGCCTTCGCCCGCCACGCCGCAGCGCTCCCGCCACCGGGCACCGGCACTGCCACCGCCCACGAACTGGCCGAGATCACCGCTGCCTTCGGAGATGAGGGACCATGAGTAACACCGCCTTCACCGCGCTCTACCCCACGACGCCCGCGCAACAGGGCTTCCTGCTGGGTACCCTCACCAGCCCCGACACCGCGGTCTTCGTCGAGCAGACCGTCCTCCCGCTGACCGGCCCGCTCGACCTCGCCCGACTGCAGGCCGTGGCCACACAGATGGTCACGGACCACGAGATCCTGCGCACCGCCCTGCTCTGGGACCTCTCCAGCGACCCGCGGCAAGTCGTCTGCGCCAGCGCCGAGTTACCCATCGAGCAGTGCGACAGCAGCGGCAAGACCGACGCCGAGCAGCGCGCTGACCTCGACTTGCTCCTCCACCGCCAGCGGAACACCCCCTTCGAACTGCACCGCCCACCGCTGCTGCGCCTGGCCGTCCAACACCTCGACGCCCGACGCCACCAGCTCGTGTGGAGCCACCACCACGCGATCCTCGACGGCCGCGCCCACCTGCTTCTCGCCACCGAACTCCTGCACCGCTACAACGCCCGCTCCCGCCCCGCCCCGCAGCCGCCGTTCGGCCCGTACGCCGACTGGCTGGCCGGACAGCCCCGCGAGCAGCAACAGGCGCACTGGACCAAGCACCTCGACGGATACCCGGGCTGCGCCCCGCTGCCGCGCACACCCCCGGCCCAGAACGCCGACAGGTTCGCCTCGCACACCCGTGACCTGCCCGACACGCTGGTCGCGGACCTCACCGCCTTCACCCAGGTACACGGCACCACCGCCTCCGCGGCTCTGGTGGCCTGCTGGAGCCTGATCGCCGCCCGCCAGCGCGACCGGGCGGACACCGCGATCGGCGTCACCGTCTCCGGGCGATCCCACCCCTACCCGGACGCCGCGACCCTCGCGGGCCCGCTGGCCTCGACCGTGCCCCTGCGCTGCCCGCCCGCCCTGCACGAGAACGTCGGCGCGTGGATCAGCCGCGTCCACGACGAACTGACCCGCGCCGACCAGTACAGCGGCTGCTCCTCCGCCGACCTGCACACCTGGGGCGGAATTCCCGAAGGACAGAGCCTGTACGACAGCGTCATCGCCATCGCCAACTACCCTCACACGCCTGCACACCAGGCTGACGCGGAGGAGGACGGCGGGCTCCTCGTTCTGGATGCTGCGGGAATCCAGGCATACGGCGGCCGCACCCGCCACGCCCTGACCCTGGTCGTGGAGATGACGACCGGACTGCGACTGCGCCTGGTCAACGACCGCTCCCAGATCAGCGACGAGCAGGCGGGAGCGGCCCTGGACGTGATGTGCGCCCTGCTCGCCCGGCTGAAGCCCAGCACCCAGCATGAGGTCGGCGACCTCGCCACCTACACCGCCGCCCTCGCGCCGTTCCCCGACGCCCCGCCGCAGCCGACGAGCACTGGCAGCGCGGCCGAGTACGGCCAGGATCCGGCCCTCACCGTCGTCGTCGCCCACTTCACCGCACTGCTGGGCCACCCCGCGGAACCCGACACCGACTTCCTCGCCGCCGGCGGGCACTCCCTGCTGGCGCTGCGCCTGGTCACCCGGCTGCGGGCCGCGTTCGCCGTCGACCTCCCCCTCGGCGCCGTCCTCCAGGCGCCCACCCCGCGGGCCCTGGCCCAGCTTCTGCGCAAGCTCGTCCTGGGCGCCACCGGCGCCGAGCCGCCCGGCGCGCTGCCCCCGCTTCCCGCGAGCATGGGCGAGAGCAACGAGCCCTTCGCGCTGACCGGTATCCAGCAGGCCTACTGGGCTGGCCGCCGCGACGACTTCGACCTCGGCTGCGTCGATTCCCACCTGTACGCCGAGGTGGAGATGCCTCACCTCAATGTCGACCGGCTCGCCCGCGTGTGGCGCGCCCTGATCGACCGGCATCCCATGCTTCGCGCCGTGATCACGAAGGACGGTCGGCAGCAGATCCTGCCCACCGTGGCTCCGTACGAGATCCGCACCCTGGATCTGCGACAGAGCGCCGACTGCGGGAATCACCTCGAAGCCGCCCGCACCCGGCTGTCCCACCCGCGCCGCGACACCGCCGCCTGGCCGCTCTTCACGATCGAAGCCGCCCTTTTGCCCGACGGCGTGACCCGGCTGTTCCTGTCCTTCGACCTCCTCATCGGCGACGCCCTGAGCTGGCAGATCCTCTACCGCGAAGCCACCGCCCTTTACCGGGACCCGGACACCAAACTGCCGCCGCTCACCATGACGTTCGCGGACTACGTCGCCCACCAGCACACCGTGACGTCCAGCGACCGCTACGGCCGCGACCGCGCCTACTGGCGCGCCCGCCTGCCCGAGCTGCCCGCACCGGCACCCCTGCCGGTCCTTCCGGCCCACCGCGGCGACGACCATCCCCGCTTCCACCGCCTGCAGTCCCTGTGGGCGCCCGAAGAGCTCAGGACGCTGCGGGCCGTGGCCGCCGCCCACGGGACGACGCTGTCCGCGCTCCTGCTCGCCGCGTTCAGCGACAGCCTCGGCCGCTTCACCAACACCCGCTCCTTCCTGATCAACGTCACCGTCTACAACCGGCCGCCGATCAACCCGCAGATCAACCAGGTCGTCGGCGACTTCACCTCCACCGTTTTGACGAGCGTGGACCTGACGGGGACGACGTTCGCCGAGCGGCTGCGCACGCTGCAGCACCAGCTGTGGGCGGACTTGGACCACAGCACCTACAGCGGCGTCGACGTGCTGCGCGACCTTCGCGGCACCCCCCAGGGGATAGCCGGTGCGCCCGTCGTGTTCACCAGCACCCTCGACATGGAGGTGTCCGGCGAGGACCCTGGCCCGTTCCCCGGCCGGATCGTCCACGGCATCGGACAGACCCCGCAGGTCCTGCTCGACTACCAGACCTACGAGGCCGCCGGCCAGTTGGTGATCAACCTCGACACCCTCGCCCGAGCACTGCCCGAGGGCTTCGTCCAGGCCCTGATGGACGAACACGCCGTCGTGCTGCGCACCCTGATTGAGGACCCGGCGGCCTGTGAGCGTCCGCACCTCGTCCTGCCGGCCGCCCCCGTGGAGCTCCCCGGGCCGCTCGGCGGCGGGCAGCTGCTGCACCAGCCCTTCCTGGACCGTGTCCGAGACCACCCCGAACGGGTCGCGCTGCGGTGCGGCGGCCGGACGCTGACCTACGGCGACGTCCACGACCGCGCCGGCGAGGTGGCCGCCCGGATCAGCGCCGCGCCGCCCGACGGTGACTTGATCGCTCTGGCCTGCGACCCTGGGGCGGAACAGGCCATCGCGGCCCTCGGTGTGCTGCTTGCGGGGTACGCCTACGTCCCCATGGACGCCTCCTGGCCCGCCCAGCGCATCGACGACCTTCTGACCCACACCGGCGCACAGCTGGTGCTGACGCACCGCACGGCGGCCGACCGACTCGCCCCGCTGCCCACGCGGGTCATCGTCATCGACGACGGCCACCCGGCTCCGTCCGGGGAGCAGCCCGGCCATCGGCCCCGTAAGGACACCGACCTCGCGTACGTCATCTTCACGTCCGGTTCGACCGGCTGGCCCAAGGGCGTGATGATCTCCCACCGCGGAGCCCTGAACACCGTGCTCGACATCAACCGCCGCTACGACGTCGGCGCCTGCGACGTGCTGCTCGGCGCGAGCTCGTTCGCCTTCGACCTGGCCGTGTACGACCTGTTCGGTGCACTCGCCGCCGGAGCCACCCTCGTTCTGCCCACGCGAGAGGAGCGAACCGATCCGGCCGTCTGGGTCCGCCTGATCCGCACCTGCGGCGTCACCGTGTGGAACTCGGTGCCCACCCTGGCGGGGCTGCTGCTCGAGGCCCTGCCCGCCACCGCCGAAGACAGCCTGAAATCAGTTCGGTTGTGGCTGCTCAGCGGCGACTGGATCCCGCTTGCGCTCCCCGGCCGGCTGCGGGACCGCGCGGGGGAGTGCCAGATCATCTCCCTGGGCGGAGCCACGGAGGGCTCCATCTGGTCGATCCTCCACGAGATCGGCGACATCGAGGACGGATGGGCCAGCATCCCCTACGGCACTTCCATGACCGGCCAGCGCGTCCAGGTCCTCGACGAGAATCTGCTGCCCTGCCCGGTGTGGGCCCCCGGTCAGATCCACATCACCGGCCACGGCACCGCCCTCGGCTACTGGGGCGAACCCGAGCTGAGCGAGACCGCGTTCGTCTTCGACGGCCGCACCGGTCAGACCTGGTATCGCACAGGGGACTGGGGACGCCTTCTACCAGGCGGCACGATCGAGTTCCTCGGCCGCCGCGACGACCAGGTCAAAATCTGCGGCTACCGCGTCGAACTCCGTGAAGTCGAGACCGCCCTGGGAGCTCTGGACGGCGTCGAACAGGCCGCCGTGATCGTCACCGGCGAGCGGAGTGACCGGCGCCTTCACGCCGTCGTCGTCTCCACACGCCTGCTGCCCGAGCTGCGGGCCGAGCTCACCGAGCGCCTGCCCGCCCACATGCTCCCGGCCACCCTCACCCAGCGGACGGACCTGCCGCGCACCGCGACCGGCAAGATCGACCGCGCGGAACTCGCGCGCGCCGTCCCCCAGCCCGACCCGACCGCGCCCGCCCTCAATCGCGGGGGAGCGGAGCACACCGGGCCCCTGCAGGACGCGTTGTGCGTGCTGCTGCCCGCCCCGGCAGGCCTCGACGACGACCTCCTGGAGGCCGGACTGACCAGCATCGACGTCATCCGCATGGCCAACCTCGTCGAGCAGCACACCGGTCTGCGACCGAACCTCACCGAGTTCTACCAGGCCCCCACCCTGCGCACCCTGCTCCAGCACACCGCCGGCGACCGCACGGACCATCTCCCCACGGCGGTGACGGACACCTCGCCGTGGACGGCCCCGACGCTCACCGACCCCGGAGAACGGGAGACCTTCCGCTCCGCCCGGCCCGCCTACCCGCCCGCTCCAGCCCACCGGATACTGCCCGCCGCACCGCCTGGCGCGACCGCCTCCCGTGCCCGGCGCTTCACCCCGCGTCGCTTCAGCGACCAGCCGGTGACGGCCGACGCACTGGGACACCTGCTGGAGAGCCTGCGCCGCGACCTGGCCCCCGGGCGCAGCGGCTTCCTGTACCCCTCGGCCGGCGGGCTCTACAGCGTCCAACTCCACCTCTACGCGAACCCCGGACGTGTGGCCGGTCTGGACGGCGGCGTCTACCGCTACCACCCCGACGCTCATGACCTCATCGAGCACGCCACCGGCATCGACCTCGATCCGGCGGCCGTGCACCTGGGCCCGGTCAACCGGCGTGCGGCCATGAGCGCCGCCTTCACCCTGTTCCTCGTCACCGACCCCACCGACTCCGCGCCCTTGTACGGGCCGGACGCCGAGCCGCTCGCCCTCCTGAACGCCGGATACATGGGGCAGCTGCTGTGCGAGCGGGCCGCCGAGGCCGATCTCGGGCTGTGCCCGGTGCACGGTGTCGACTTCGCCCCGGTGCGCTGGCTGCTGCCCGAGGGCGAGCGCCTCGTCCTGCTGCACACCCTGCTCGGCGGTATCCCAGCCAACGAGACCAACGGGACCAGCGGGACGGAGGAAAGCGCATGACGGCCCGGTCGCTGATCGTGGACACGGCGCCGCTTTCCCCGGGGCAAGAGCGGCTGATCGCCGATGAGTTCGCGCGCCCCGGCGGGGTCTGGCCCGAGCTCGGCGAGCCGACCCGGTTGCGGCCGATCGACACCGGCGCCGTCCTCATCGACGGCCCGCTGGACACCCAAGCCCTGCAGCGGGCCGTATCCGCGCTGATCATCCGGCAACCCGCCCTGCGTACCCGCCTGCACCGCCTGGCCGACACCACCCCGATCCAGCTCGTCGCCAGCTCCCTGCCCGGCCAGGTGCACCACAGCCGCCTGTCCCACGGCACCCATCCGAGCCGGGAGACGCTGCTCGCCCAGAGCCAGCCGCTCCACGTCGACCCGCGCAGCGATCCTCTCTTCCGTACCCACCTGATCCGCCTCGGCGAGCACCGGCACGTCCTGCTCCTGCAGATCCACCACTTCGTCAGCGACGGATGGTCGATCGGCATCCTCTACCACGACCTCGCCGAGCTCTACAACGCCGCCCGCACCGGCCGCCCCGCCGACCTGCCGCCACTGCCGCGTACCTTCGCCGCCGTGAGCCGCGACATGCGCACCGAACGCCGCAGCCCGCAACTGCGCCGCCAACTCGCCTTCTGGCGAGAGCGCCTCCAACATCTTGGCCCGGCCATGGCCTTCACCCGCGAGCCGGTCAAGCACGACACCGGGCGACGCCCGGTCAACGTCCAGCGCGTCCACATTCCCGCCCCTGCTGTCCGTGGTCTTCGCGCCAGCGCACGTGGCGGCGTGCGCGGTCCGCTCGCCGGCCCGTTCCTTGCCGCGCTCGCCCTGCTCCTTCACCACCAGAGCGCGGCCACCGACATCCGCATCGGCATGATGATCTCCAACCGGGCCCGGCCGGACACCGAGCACCTAATCGGCTACTTCGTCAACACCGCGGTGATCCGGCTCCGACTGCACCCCGAGCTAACCGCCGCCGAGCTGACCGAGGCCGCGAACGAGGCCGTACGCCAGGCTCTTGAGCACCAGGCCCTGCCCATCCAGGACCTCAAGCGGGACCTGCACCAGGGCCCAGACCCGCTGTATCAGGTCACCCTCGCCCTCAACACCATGCGCGCCCACACGCTGACCGTGGACGGAGCGGACTGCCAGGACATCGACATGGAGGAGACCGGCCCGCGGACGGCGCCCACCACCATCGAACAGCGCTGGGTCATCGAGGAGCGGGCCGGGGCCCTGAGCGGCACGCTCACCTACCAGGCCGGCACGTTCGCGCCGCCGCAGATCCGCATGGCGCTGGGCCACCTCGACCAGGCCATCGCCGCCGTCACCGCCGGGCACCCCACCGTTGCCGCCATCACCAGCGCCTTCCGTCACCCAGGGGTGAGGACATGACCCCGGGCCACCGCGCACAGACCACGGCCCCCGGCCTCACCGCGGTCCTCGACGCGTACGGGCTGACCCCGTCGGAGTTGCGACCGCTACCCGGCGGCATGGAGAACACCCACGCGCTGGCCGAGTCCCCTCACGGCCTGGTCGTGATCACCCAGCTCCGCAAGAAGGCCCCGGAGGCCGCCGAGGAGTACGCCCGCTTCCTGAACCGGCTGGAGCAGGCCGACATCCCGGCCCCACGCCTGCGCCGGCACCGTGACGGCGGCTGGGTCACCAGCCATGACGGGCATCCCGTGATCGTGTGCGGCTACATCCCCGGCCGCCACCACGCGGTGCTTTCGCCGCAGCTCGTCGAGGACGTCGGCACCGTCCTGGGCCGCACCCATCGCACCGTACCGGCGCCGGACGCGACGCTGGCGCCCCACCTTCGGCTGACCAGCTCCGAGGCGGCGCTCCTCGCCAACCTGCCCGACACCCCCTTCGCACGGTGGGCCCGCGCCACCCACCGAGCCGTCGCCCACGTGACCGCGCAGAGCGGGAGCGAGTCGCTCGTGGCGGTGCACGCCGATGTGTTCCCGGACAACGTCATCGTCACGGACAGCGGTGGAGTCGTCCTCATCGACTGGGAGGACTGCTCCGCGGACCTTCCGGTCGTCGATGTCGGCATGGCGCTGATCGGCCTGTGCTGCTCCTCCACCGGGTTCTCCGTACGGCGTGCACGTCGCCTGATGCGCGGCTACCGCACCGGAAGCGGCATCGTCCTCGACCCGGCTCTGGTCCGGGACGCCGCGCTGCACGCGGCCGTCCTCGTCGCCCTGCGCCGCTACCAGTGGCGCCAGGAAGGCCATCTGCCCGCCGACTCCTCCCGCTCGCACACCGTCCTCGCCCGCAGCGCGCGGGACCTGGAGCAGCGCTGGCCGGAGGTCGCCGGGCGTTGACCCCGCCGCCGAATGCGCCGCACCGCTGTCCTCGCCCGAGCAGAAAGTGACCCGCCATGCCCCGCGATCAGGTCCTCGTCATCGTCCCGCCCAACTCCAACACCGTCATCGACGGACACCTGCTGACCGTGACCCGGCCCGAGGAGCACAGCGACTGGTCGGACTTCCTGTGCCTGGGCGCCCTGTCCCTCGCCTCCGCCCTGGAGAACAACCCTCAGCTCACCCCGCTCTACATCGACGGCACGGTCATCGACCTCGACGACGTCCTGACCTACATCACCGAACACGCCGAACGCATCCTGGCGGTCTGCCTGGGCATGCTCACCGCGAACTTCGAGGCCGGCGTCCTCATCGCCCGCCACACCAAGGACACCGACCCGCACATCACCACCGTCGCGGGCAACGACCACTTCTCCTCCCTGTGGCGCGAGTGCATGGCCGCCGCGCCCTGCCTGGACTACGGCTTCGTCGGCAACGAGATCATCGGCCCCTTCACCCGCCTGATCGTCGCCCTGCGCACCGGCGCGGACATCGACCCCGGCGCCTTCCCCGGCCTCGTCCACCGCACCGGCGGCGGCGCGCACCTCACCCCGCCCGGCGCCGAGCCCGTGTTCACCGGATTCGACTACTCCCTCGTGGACCGCGCCTTCCATCAGACCCCCCTCTACACCGGGCACTTCCAGCAGCGCATCGCGCCGCGCCTGCACGAGCTGCTGGGCCGCAAGGTGCGTGCCGGGGTTCCCGTCGAGATCGGCAGGGGCTGCGTGAAGTTCGCTGGCGACGACGCGTGCAGCTTCTGCTCCATCCACCCTGGGACGACGCTGTGGCGCAACCAGTTGGACGCCGCCCAGGCCTGGAACGTCGTGGAAGCCGCTGTCACGGCAGGCTACGACTACCTCTACCTGACCGCCGACGAACTGCCCCTTACGTTCGCCAAGCTCCTCACCGCCATGAACGCCACCCAGCCCGCCTGGTGGACAGCCCTCCCGGACACCGACCGGCCCGTGCTGGTCGGCTACGGGCGCGCCGACGGCATCGCCGACCCGCGGCGCACCGCACTGCTCACCGGCTTCGGCGTACGCCAGATCATGATCGGGATGGACGCCGGAGCACCCCTGTCGCTGGGGGGCAATTTAAAAACCCTC